>SYCH01000031.1 GCA_005787025.1 Actinomycetota bacterium
ACCTTGTCGAACCCGTCCTCGTTCACCAATCCGGGGATCTGCCATTCGTGGCAACAGACGCCCCCGGTCGCTGTGGGTGCGGTGCGTCCGGTGACGGTGCCGTCGACCCAGGCTCCGTTCAAGAACGCCCCGATCGACTCGATGCAGTCCAACTGCGTCGAGCTGGTGCACGGACCGATGATGGACTGGGGTTGACCGGGAGTCGGCTCGACGGGCACCCATGCCCGCGCCGGTGCGGCCGACAGCGCGCCGATGCCGACAGCCGTCACGAGGACGACCAGAGCGCGCACGAGGCGGGAGGACGAGTGCGATGATGCCGTGTTCATGCGACATCAACGTTCGGCCGACGACCGTGTGACCTGAAGTACAGTCCGAATCGTGGACGAGGTCGAGCGGATCCAACGGCAGGCCGCGCTCGTACGGTCGTGGCTGGAGTCCCCGGAAGCGTTGCGGATGGCGAACGCCGTGGCCGGACGACTTCGGCTCGACTGCGACGGCTCCGATCTGGTGCAGCAAGCGTGGTTGCGGGTGACCACCAGCTTCGCGGCTCGAACCACGGCCTTGGACGATCTGCACGGACCCGTCGAGGCGGCCCGATACGGCAGTCGGGTCGTCTCCAACATCGGGCTCGATCGACTGAGGTCGATGGCGCGCACCGAGGTCGTGACCTTGGACCGAGTCCAAACGCACGTCGCCGACGACCGACTGGACCCGGAGCGTGGAGCGATGGCGATGTCGTTCTTCGAGGAACTGTTGCGTCGGATACCGGTGACCGAACCCCGGGGGAGCAATTGCGGGGGTTGCTCGGTCGACACGATCCGATCGATCGCGATCACGGTCGTGCAGACGTTCGCCCTGGAGACGAAAGCGGGCGGCGTCGGTGGCGCCGACGACGGACGCGAGCGGCTCGAGCGACTCGTCGATCGAGCCATCGAATCCTTCGGTGACGCGGGAGAGTCGGTGCGCCTTCGCAAGCGCCGCTCGCGCTGCAAGCACTGCGTGCGCGACCTGCTCGCTCGCGTCCTCGACGACATGGTGGTGCGCCGTGACTGAGATGCGCGTCGTGTATTCGGCCGTGGCCGACCGGTGGGAGGCATACCCGGTGTCGGCCGACGTCGTGGACGTCGTGGAGGACGAGGGAGTGCGTCTGCTCATCGGCGACGGTGGCTTCGTGGTGGGCTTCGCGTACGACATCGACGGTGATCCGAGGTCACGCACGGAGGTGTTGCGTCGTTATCTTCGCGTGGAACCGATCGCGGACCTTCTGGCGTCTCGTTCCGATGCCGACCGCGAGATGCTCGTCGAATTGGAGTCGGAGCGATCGCACGTTCCGGCGACTGCCGTGGACCCGGTGCGGTCGATCTCACGATTCGTCGAGGCGCGCTCCGAGGTCGGACGCATCGCCGTCCACGTCCGTTTCGCGTGGTGGTTCGCGTTGTGGGGCATGTGGTTCTCGGTGGCCCGGGGCGACGGACTGGTGTTGGCCGACCGTCCGGTGCGACGTCAGAATCTTCCGGAATCGTTGCCCAACGCGTTCACCGTTCGGCCCGATGACCTGCGTGCTCGTCTGCGCCGCGGGCCGGCCACGGCACGGCGAGTCGCGTTGGCACTGTGTGCCGCCCTCGTCGTGGTGCTGGTCGCGGTCGTACTCGCGGGAGGTGCCACCGGGCCCGCGACGACTGCCGCCACTCCGGTGTCGACCGCATCGGTCGAGCCGACCCCGTCGGCCCCCGCGTCACCGGCGCCCACGATCACGTTGCCGGTGGGGCGACAGCCCGGCACCGATTACGTCTCCGTCGACGGTTCGGCTCGATTGAACGTAGCCCTGACGTCGAGCGACGTGTCACGGGGCGGGATCCTGGAACTCGAACTGTCCTTCGACAAGTCGGCGATCAATCCGTTCGGAGTCGTCGGCGCCGACGGCAACCAGAGCGAGGCCTTTCGCTCGTGCCAAGCCAATCTCGATCTCTACCGCGAGGTACCGATGCAACCCGGAGCCAGCGAGCAGTTTCGCGTGTATCTGATCGACGCGAGTGGAGGTCGCTCCATGTTGACGGACCTTTTTCAACAACTTCAGTTGGTCGGCGCGATGGTGGAAGGATGCCCGGCGCCGATTGTCGCCGGCGGCGGCCCCTATCTCATTCTGCAACGGACGTTCTACGCCCCGCTCGTCCTGTCGATGTCCGTGCCGGACCAGTTGCCCGCGGGGGAATACGAGGTGCACCTGGAAGTGGGAGCACAACAATGGGAGACGGCGACTCCTCTGGCGGTGACGATCGACTGAGCCTCGATGTTCAGTGCGGAGCGCCGAACTGACGATCGCCGGCGTCACCCAACCCGGGCACGATGAAGGCGTTGTCGTTCAGTCGTTCGTCGATGGACGCCGTGAAGATACGTAGGTTCAGTCCGGTGCCGCGCAGGTACTCGATGCCCTCGGGCGCGGCCAGTACGCAGATGACGGTGATGGGTCCGGTGGGATTGCGTTCCATCAACAGTTCGCACGCATGGGCGAGTGATCCTCCGGTGGCCAGCATGGGGTCGAGAACGATGCAGGTTCGGCCGGCCAACGTTTCGGGGAGTTTGTTGACGTAGGGCTTGGGCTCGAAGGTCTTCTCGTCGCGACTGATACCGACGAAACCGACGTCGGCGTTGGGCATCAGCTCCTGGGCCGCATGCACGAAGCCCAATCCGGCGCGCAGAACCGGCACGATGACGGGCTGGCTCGACAGCGCGCGACCGGTCGTGGTGGTGAGAGGAGTCTGCACGGTGACGTCGTGTGTGGGCAGATCGCGGGTGGCCTCGGCCAAC
>SYCH01000204.1 GCA_005787025.1 Actinomycetota bacterium
CTCATCATCTCGGGTCGGGTGGCCGATGCCGCCAACCTGTACTACCGCTTCGCCAGCATCGTGCGGGCTCTCAAGCGCGACGAGGACTACGAGGTCGAAGAAGACAAGCGCATCGTCATGCCCACGGAGAAGGGCATCGAGCGCGTCGAACAGGAACTCGGAATCGAGAACCTCTACGACGAAGTGCAACGCAACCTCGTGCATCAACTGCAAGTGGCGTTGAAGGCCAAGGAGTTGTACCGCCGCGACAAGGACTACATCGTCCAGGGTGGCGACGTGAAGATCGTGGACGAGTTCACCGGTCGCATCCTGGAAGGTCGCCGGTGGAGCGAGGGCATCCACCAGGCCATCGAGGCCAAAGAGGGCGTCAAGATCAAGGAAGAGAACCAGACCCTGGCCACGATCACGTTGCAGAACTACTTCCGTATGTACTCGAAGTTGGCGGGCATGACCGGAACGGCTCAAACCGAAGCCGCCGAACTCATGAACACCTACGGATTGCAGGTGGTGCCGGTTCCCACCAATCGTCCGGTCGCTCGGACCGATGAACCCGACCTCATCTACAAGTCGGAGAACGCGAAGTTCGGTGCGGTGGTCGACGACATCGTCGAGCGCAACGCGAACGGACAACCGATTTTGGTCGGAACCGTGAGTGTCGAGAAGAGCGAGCACCTCTCGCGTCTGCTCACCAAGCGCGGCGTCAAGCACGAGGTTCTCAACGCCAAGCAGCACACGCGCGCGGCCGAGATCGTCACCCAGGCCGGTCGCCTCGGATCGGTGACCGTGGCCACGAACATGGCGGGTCGCGGTGTCGACATACTTCTCGGGGGTAACCCCGAGGGTCTGGCTCGCCGCGCGGTGTTGGCCGAGGGCTTCGCGGCCGACACGTTGGTCGACGAGTTCACGTTGCCGGTCCCGCTCGATCAGATGCCCGAGGAGTACCGCGAAAGTCGCGTCAAGGCCCAGTCTCGCTATGCCGCATTGCTCGAATCGATCACCGCTGAATGTCGCGCCGAGGGCGAGAAGGTGCGCGCCGTTGGCGGACTCTACGTCATCGGCTCCGAACGCCACGAGAGCCGTCGTATCGACAATCAGTTGCGTGGTCGCGCCGGACGTCAGGGTGACTCGGGTTCCAGCCGCTTCTATCTGAGCCTCGACGACGAGCTGATGCGGCTGTTCGCCACCGGCGCGCTGAACTGGGTGATGGGTCGAGCCCTACCGGACGACGAAGCCATCGAGCACAAGATGGTCACCAAGGCGATCGAGCGGGCGCAGAGCACCGTCGAACAGCGCAACGGCGAGATTCGCAAGAACGTCCTGAAGTATGACGAAGTCATGAACGAGCAGCGCAAGGTGATCTACCAGCGTCGCGATCAGATCCTCGACGGTGCCGACCTGAAGTCGGCGGCCATGGAGTATCTGGCCGAAGCCGTCGATTCGCTCATCGAAACGCACTGCGTCAGCGAGGCCGACGACGAATGGGATCTGGAGGGCTTGGCCAAGGAGCTGCGCACGTTCTGGCCCACCGAGACGAGTCAGGATGCTCTGGCGCGTTCGCGCAGTACCAACGACATGTACGACCTCGTCATGGCCGATGCTTCCGCCTACTACGAACGCCGCGAGTCCGAGCTCGGGAGCAACGTCATGCGTGACGTCGAACGACAGGTGATGTTGCGGATCATCGACCAGCGGTGGCGCGAGCATCTGGAGGAGATGGATTACCTTCAGGAAGGCATCAACCTGCGTGCGATGGGTCAGAAGGATCCGTTGGCCGAGTGGCAACGCGAGGGCTACGAGATGTTCGGCGCCATGATGAAGGGCATCGCCCAGGATTTCGTCCGATACGTGATGCACGTTCAAGTGGTTCGTAACGACGAGCCCGCACCCACGGTGCAGAACCTGCAGCAGACCAAGTCCGAGGCACCGTCGGCGACTGGCGGTCAGTCACCGGAATCAAGTGTGGCCCCCGGTGTTCCCCCGCCGACCAAGCAGATGCCGGTGGTGAACGACGAATGGTCCAAGACCCCCCGCAACGCTCCGTGCCCGTGTGGCTCGGGGAAGAAGTTCAAGTTGTGCCACGGCGCGAACTGAGCGACCATGCGTGATTTCTCCGACGATTTGAAAGAGGTTGGTCGCCGCCTGGTCGAGGCGCGGGCCTATCTCAAGATCGACACCCAGCGAGAGCGTTTCCGCGAGTTGGAAGTGGAGGTGTCGCGCCCCGACCTGTGGGACGACCAGGAGAACGCCAAGCGACTGAACGCCGAGTACGCCAACGTGAAGAGCGACATCGATCAATTCGACTCGTTGTCACGACAATTCGAGGACGTCGAGGTTCTGCACGAGATGGCCCGCGAGGTGGATGATGCGTCGCAGGAGTCCGACATCGAGGCCGGCATCGCGACGATCGCCGATGCACTGAGTGTGCTGGAGATGCGCAGTCTCTTCATCGGCGAGCACGACGAGGCGGACTGCATCGTGCAGATCAACGCCAAGGACGGGGGAGTCGACGCCCAGGATTGGAGCGAGATCCTGTTGCGCATGTACCAGCGTTGGGCCGAACGCCGAGGTTTCGCTGTCGAGATCGACGACATCTCACCGGCGACGGAGGCCGGGATCATGTCAGCGGAGTTCACCTTGAAGGGTCGTTACGCGTACGGACTCATGACTTCGGAACGTGGCACCCATCGTTTGGTGCGTATCAGCCCGTTCGACAATCAGGGTCGTCGCCAGACCAGCTTCGCCGCGGTCCAGGTGTGGCCGGCCATGGACGATCCGAACGTCGAGATCAACGAGACCGACGTGCGCATGGAGGTGTTCCGGGCCTCTGGTGCCGGTGGTCAGCACGTGAACAAGACGTCGTCGGCGGTACGTCTGATTCACGAACCCACCGGGCTCGTGTCGTCGTCGCAGGAAGAGCGGAGTCAATTGCAGAACCGCGAGAAGGCGATGAATCGTCTGAAGGCCATGGTCGCGGCTCGCATCGAGGAAGAGCATCAAGCAGAACTCGATCGCATCGCGGGCAAGCAGGCCACCGTCGGATGGGGAAGTCAGATCCGAAGTTACGTTCTGCAGCCGTATCAGATGGTCAAGGACCTGCGTACGAATGTCGAATCGAGCAACGTCGAGGGCGTACTCGATGGCGCGATCGACGAATTCATGGAGGGCTACCTGCGCTGGCGTCGTTCGGGTGACGATTCCTGAACGCGACGCGCTGGTAACCTGACGGCGTATTCATGAGATCGACCTTCGGGTCGCCGACTGCCCGAGGAGCAGCATGATCCGTCTCGAGAGCGTGACGAAGTCTTACAGCACCGAGGTGACTGCTCTTCGTGACGCTTCGTTCGAGGTCGCCAAAGGCGAGTTCGTCTTCCTGGTCGGTCCGTCGGGATCGGGGAAGTCGACCATTCTGCGCCTCATGAATCGCCAGGAACAGCCCGAAAGGGGCGAGGTCTGGGTGGCCGGCAAGGACATCAACGCGATGCCCGACTCGAAGGTTCCTTTCCTACGTCGCAACATCGGCAACATCTTCCAGGACTACAAGCTGCTGTCGAACAAGACGGTTTTCGAGAACGTGGCCTTCGCCCTCGAGGTGATCGGTCGTCCCAAGCACGTGATCAAACAGCAGGTACCCGCGGTCCTCGATCTGGTCGGCCTGTCCGACAAGGAGGACCGCTTCCCTCATCAGCTGTCGGGTGGCGAGCAGCAGCGCGTTTCCATCGCCCGCGCGTTCGTCAATCGCCCGCTGATTCTTCTGGCCGACGAGCCCACGGGAAACCTGGATCCGGCCACGGGTGAGGGCATCATGCGCTTATTGGACCGCATCAACGGCACGGGCACGACCGTCGTCATGGCCACCCACGATCAACGCATCGTCAATCAGATGCGCAAGCGAGTGGTGCAGCTCGACCGCGGCGTCATCGTCCGCGACCAGGAACGCGGGGTGTACGACTGATGTTGGAACGAATCAGTTACGCATTCCGCGAGACATGGGCCAGTTTCAAGAGGAACGTCACCCTCACCGCCGCGGCGGTCGTCACCTCGGCGGTGTCGCTTTTGTTGGTGGGCTCCACCTTCCTCATCCAGCGGGCCTTCGACAACCTGCTCACTCGTTGGAAGGGCGACGTCGAACTGATCGTGTACGTGCGTTCGGACGCCTCACCCGAACAGATTGACTTCATTCAGGAAGCCATCGAATCCCAGCCCACGATCATCGACGTCTCCAAGCTGCGGTACCTGGATCAGGCCGAGAGTTACGCCGAAGCTCAGAAATTGTTCGCCGGTGATCCGGGCACGCTCCGTTTGTTGACCCCCGAGAACATCCCGTCGCAGTTCAAGGTGGTACCCACCACCGATGACTCCAACCTGATTCGCGAGCTCGGGGAATCGTTCCGAAGCGTGGAGGGTGTCCGCGAAGTGGCTTACGCCCAGGACGTGTTCGACGTGGTGTCGCGGGTGTCGCAGTTCATCCGGGTGGCGACCACCGTGATGTCGATCGTCCTGCTCATGGTGGCCATCGGATTGATCTGGAACACCATCCGGACCGCGATGTTCGCACGGCGCCGTGAAATCGAGGTCATGAAATTGGTGGGTGCCACCAATTGGTTCATCCGCATTCCGTTCATGCTCGAGGGCCTGTTGCAAGGGCTCATCGGTGGTGTGTTGAGCTGCGCTGGTTTGTGGGGCCTGAACACGGCCTGGTCGAACGCGGTCACCGACTTCAACGACACGGAATTGGCCGCTCTGGTGGTGTCCGACGGCTATGTGCGCTGGGTCATGGTGATGCTCCTGGTCATCGGAGCGGCCGCCGGCGCCATCGGTTCGGGTATCGCCGCATCACGCTTCCTCGACGTCTGATCCCGTCGGCTGGCTACTGTCGGGACATGAGTTTCGACGAGATCATCTACGACGTCTCCGATCGGGTGGCGACGATCACGCTTCATCGTCCCGACAAGATGAACGCCTTCACCAATCGCATGCTGAAAGAAATCATCGCCGCGATGGACTTGGCCGATGCCGACGACCAGGTGCGGGCGATCATCTTCACCGGCTCGGGGAAGGCCTATTGTGCCGGTGCCGATCTGTCGGGCGGCGGTGACACGTTCGCCAAGGGCGGAAGTGACGTGGCCGCGCGAACCGGTGTGGTGCGTGACGGAGGTGGCTTGGTGGCCCTGCGCATCTTCGAGAGCACGAAGCCGGTGATCGGAGCGATCAACGGCGCTGCCGTGGGCGTCGGCGTGACCATGACCCTGCCGATGGACATCCGGTTGGCGAGCGAGTCGGCCAAATTCGGATTCGTGTTCGCTCGTCGCGGCATCGTGCCCGAGGCGGCCAGTAGCTGGTTCCTTCCTCGATTGGTGGGAATCTCGCAGGCGGCCGAGTGGTGTTACACCGGGCGTATGGTCTCGGCGACCGAAGCCCGCGAGGCCCGACTGGTGCGCAGTGTCCACGCCTCCGACGAACTATTGCCGGCGGCGCGAGCGATCGCGACCGAGATCGCCGACAACACGGCACCGGGGTCGGTTGCTCTGTCGCGGCGAATGCTGTGGCGCATGTTGGGTGCGGATCACCCGATGCAGGCCCACCGGGTGGACTCGAGGGCCATCAACTCGCGCGGAGCGAGTGATGACGCGCGTGAGGGAGTGATGAGTTTTCTCGAGAAGCGCCCCGCCGAGTTCCCGGTCAAGGTGAGTGACGGCTTGCCCGACGTATTCCCTGATTGGTCGGACCCCGAGTTTTCGTGAGCGAGGAGCCGATGCTCTACGACCGTGTCGGCGGCATGGAGTTCTTCGTGCGTCTGGTGGACGAGTTCTACACCGGAGTGGTCGCCGACGAGGTTCTCTGGCCGTTGTATCCCGATCAGAGCGATCTGGCGGGGGCGAAACATCGCCTGACCCTCTTTCTCGCTCAGTATTGGGGCGGCCCGACCACCTACATGGATGAGCGGGGGCACCCGAAGTTGCGCCTGCGCCACATGCCGTTCCACGTGGGACCGTTGGAGCGCGATCGCTGGTTGGTTCACATGGTGGCCGCGATCGAAGCGGTGACCGAGGACGCGGACGTGCGCGCCGAACTGACGAACTATTTCGTGCCCGCGGCCGAGCATCTGCGCAACGACACCGGACTACCCATCAGTTCGCGCAAACCCTGAGTGACGCGTCAGCCGAAGACGACCGTCTTGCGGCCGTACACGAGCACCCGATGCTCGAGGTGTGCTCGAACCGCGCGCGCCAGGACGATGGTCTCCAGATCGCGACCCTTGCGGGTGAGGTCGGCGACCGAGTCGCGATGCGAGACCCGAGTGACCTCTTGGTCGAGGATGGGCCCTTCGTCGAGTTCCTCGGTGACGTAATGCGCGGTGGCACCGATGATCTTCACCCCGCGATCGTGCGCTTGCCGATAGGGATTCGCTCCGATGAAGGCGGGGAGAAACGAATGGTGGATGTTGATGATGCGGGATCGATAGGCGTTCACCAAGAGGGGCGACAGGATCTGCATGTAGCGGGCCAACACCACCAGGTCGACGGATTGCTCCCGAAGTTCGTCCAACACCGCCCGCTCCTGGGCCTCTTTCGACCCCGGTGTGACGGGTAGGTGCACGTACGGCACGCCCATGTGTCGAACCAGATCGG
Source organism: Actinomycetota bacterium (assembly GCA_005787025.1). GTDB lineage: Bacteria > Actinomycetota > Acidimicrobiia > Acidimicrobiales > Ilumatobacteraceae > Casp-actino8. The sequence goes on from SYCH01000204.1 coordinate 6,630, forward strand.
CATGATCCGGATGGTTGTCGATGACCACCGCGACGTGGGCGGGCAATTCGCCACTACGCCAACGGGTCAGCAGATCGAACAGGCAATGGGACTGTTTCGAGGCCAGGATTCCCACTCGAGGAAGCGTGTCGGTGAATTTCAGGTCCACGGACATGTCGAAGCGCGACGAGACGGTCGAGAAGACGTCGAGGATCTCGTCGCGGCCGAGGCCGAAACCATCGAGCTCGAACTCGACGCGCTGGAAGAAGACTTTCTCCACGTCGTCGGTGTGTTGCTCGGCGTGGACGATGTTGCCTCCGTGTTGGGCGATGAAATCGGCCACGGCGGCCACGACCCCACGTTGGTCGGGGCAGGAGAGCAGGAGGACGGCGGTGGCGCTCACGCTGAAAGTGTACGGGCGAGCAACGAATGACAGGCCACGGCGGCGGCCGCGGCGACGTTCAATGAGTCGATGCCGGGGGCCATGGGGATGCGAACCGAGTGATCGAGAGCGGTGAGAGTGTGCTCACTCAAGCCGTCACGCTCGGCTCCGAGCACGATCGCCACCCGGGCCGAAGCGGGAAGACGTCGACCAACCGCGGCGATGTCCTCGGCGGTGGACCGAGGGGTGAGTCCGCACACGACGAAGCCATGCGTGCGCAACAGCGGAACGATCGAGGGGAGGTCGTCGACCCGCGCGTGTCGCATGTGTAGTGCGGTCCCCATCGAGACCCGCAGGGCCCGCCGTGCCAACGGGTCCGCACTGTTGCGGTCGAGGATCAGGCCGTCGACCCCGAACGCGGCGGCACTGCGGGCGATGGCGCCCATGTTCGTGGGGTTGTCCACGTCCTCGGCGAGCAACAAGTGGCGAGAAGTCGGGACCATGTCGTCGACCGCTCGGGTGGGCGGACGTTCGAACAGGCCGATCACGTCGAGTGCCACACCCAGCCCGGTGAGCATGCGTCGGGCCTCGGCGCGGGCGGCGAAAACCGGCACGTGCGCCGGCATCCTGGAGGCCACGGCCGCGGGCGCCTCGGCATCGGTCAAGAGGGCCACGGGTTCGCAACCAGCGGCCAGAGCGCGTTCGACGACGAGATCACCCTCGGCAACGAAGTGGCCGGCGCTGACACGTTCGAGATCGGCCGGGGTCATTCCCTTGGCCATGCGGGCCGGGATGCGGCGCGGACGCAGTTCTCGTTCGCGCAGCCTGAATTGATCGAGACGAGGGTCGTCGACCGAGTCGATCAGTAGTACCACGGATACGACGACCAGTCGGGATCGCGCTTCTCGAGGAACGACGTGCGACCCTCTTGGGCCTCGTCCGTCATGTACGCGAGACGGGTGGCTTCCCCGGCGAAAACCTGTTGGCCGACGAGACCGTCATCGATCAGATTGAACGAGAACTTCAACATGCGCTGGGCCGTCGGGCTCTTGCCGTTGATCTCGCGAGCCCACTGCAAAGCGGTCGCTTCCAACTCGGCGTGGTCGACGACGGCGTTCACCATTCCCATGCGGTGCGCATCGTCGGCGGTGTACTCGCGCCCGAGGAAGAAGATCTCACGGGCGAACTTCTGACCGACTTGGCGCGCCAGGTAGGCGGATCCGAAACCGCCGTCGAAGCTGGCGACGTCGGCGTCGGTCTGCTTGAAGCGCGCGTGTTCACGACTGGCCAGAGTGAGATCGGCGACCACGTGCAGGCTGTGACCACCACCGGCGGCCCATCCCGGGACCACGCAGATGACGATCTTGGGCATGAAGCGGATCAGCCGTTGGACCTCGAGGATGTGGAGACGACCACTCTTGCCGGGGTCGATGGACGCGGCGGTGTCGCCCTCGGCGTACTTGTAACCGTCACGTCCGCGGATGCGCTGGTCGCCGCCACTACAGAACGCCCATCCGCCATCCTTCGGGGACGGGCCGTTGCCGGTGAGGATGACGCACCCGACGTCGGTGGATTGTCGGGCGTGCTCGAGCGCGATGTACAACTCGTCGACGGGGAGGGGACGGAACGCGTTGCGCACCTCGGGACGGTCGAAGGCGATACGCACCGTTCCTTGGTCCGTGGCGCGGTGATAGGTGATGTCGGTGAAGTCGAATCCCGGGACGACCGTCCAGGCCGTGGGGTCGAAGATCTCGGAAACGGTGTCCACGTCGGCAGTCTCGCAGGGGAAGCGGGGATTTGCGTCGTCGATCGAGCCTGCCAACACAACGAGGGAGGTGGTCGGTACCTTGGCAAGGTGAGGTTTTCGGGTCGAATCAGGGGCGGGTCGGTGATCGCCGTGTGTGCGAGCCTGCTCGGGGCCTGCGGTGGCAACGTCGCCGAGGGCTCCACCGTGCCGGCTGTTTCGTCCTCGCCATCGACCGCTACGTCCACGACGTCCACGACGTCCACGACCTCGACGTCCTCGACCTCGACGTCCACGACGACGGTGCCGACGTCGACGACAACCACCACGACGGCGCCGGAAGTGTCGGTGCTCGCGACCCCGCTGCCCGCGGTGGGAAGTCGCGACGGAGTGGGGACGGCGTTGATCCAGCAGCGACTCCTGGAACTGGGGTTCTGGTTGTACGGCGTCGACGGCGAATACGGATCGACGACGAAGCAGGCAGTGATGGCTTTCCAGAAGTGGACCGGCCTCGACCCAACGGGCTCGGTGAATCAGGCGACCGCGGATGCGCTGACGTTGGCGACGGCGCGACCGGTGGGTCAAAGCACCTCATCGAACGTGGTGGTGGAGATCGACAAGACCAAGCAGGTGATGCTCATCATGGCGGGCGGCAAGTTGGTGTGGGCGATCAACATCTCGACAGGTAGTGGTCAGTACTACCTCGAGAAGAATCAGAAGGACCCGACGAAGTGGGAGACGGGTCGGTCGCTCACCCATTCGGGCAAGTTCAAGGTTCAGCGCGAGCGAGCCGACGGCTGGTGGGACGGCGACCTGGGCAAGATCTACCGGCCGAAGTACTTCAACGGCGGTATCGCGATCCACGGATCGACGTCGATCCCGAACTATCCGGCGTCCCACGGATGCGTGCGCGTGAGCGTGGCGGCGATGGACATGATTTGGGCGTCGGGATTGATTCCGCTGAAGACGGCGGTGTGGGTGTACGGCGAAGATGTGGAGGCCGAGGGTGAACC
>SYCH01000004.1 GCA_005787025.1 Actinomycetota bacterium
CCGGTCGACGTTGTCGGATCCGCCACCGTGAGGCGATCGTCGGGCCACGGGAGAAGGCACGACCGCACCCCGGCCTCGTCACACGTTGGCAATTCACCGGCGGACGCGACCGGATCGGGAACCGTGGTCGTCGTTTGCGTCGAATCGCCATCCGACGTGCCATCCGTGCCACTCGAGCAGGCGGCAACCAACGAGGTCACCGCCACCACGACCACCAGATTCCGAGAAAAGCGTCTCATGGACGAAAGCCTGTCACAGCCCAGCCGTCCCACCGAGCCGAGTCGGGGTCGGTATGATCGTACGCATGTTCGTAGGGAGCAGCCAGCGGGTCCTGGGGATCGATCCCGGCTTGACCCGTTGCGGTTACGCGGTCATCGACGCCCAGGGCTCGTCTTTGCAGGTGGTCTCTCTCGGAGTTCTGCGTACTCCGGCGCACGACTCCCTTCCTGCACGCTTGGCCCGGTTGCACCAAGACCTGTCCGAGGTGCTCGACGATTTCCGACCCCACAGCGTGGCCGTCGAGCAGGTTTTCTTCCAGGTCAACGTGAGAACGGCGATGAGCGTCGGTCAGGCCAGCGGATTGGCCCTCGCGTTGGCTCACGCCGCTGGATGCACCGTGGTTCAATACACGCCGAATCAGGTCAAAGAAGCCGTCACGGGGTGGGGAGGCGCCGGCAAGGAGCAGGTGCAGCGCATGGTCCAGGCCCGACTCGGTCTGAGTGCGCCGCCCAAGCCTGCCGACGCCGCCGACGCCGCCGCATTGGCGATCTGCCACTTGGCCATCGGGCCGGTGCACCAACGCCTCATCGCCGCGGGGGCACCTGACGTCCACGGGCGAGCCCGCAGTCGACGAAAGGCCGGATGATGATCGGGTCACTGCGGGGGAACGTTCTCGAGAGATCCTCTGACGGCACGGCGCTCGTCGAAGTCGCCGGCGTCGGCTACGTGGTCCACGTCACCCCGCGTTGCCTGGCCGAGTTGGAGCCGACCTCTCCGGCCTTCTTGTACGTGCATCATCACATCCGAGAGGACGCCCAGACGCTCTTCGGCTTCCAGGCCCGCGACGAGAAGTCGACGTTCCAGACCCTCATCGCCACACACGGAGTGGGACCCTCGTTGGCCTTGGCGATCCTGTCGACTCATTCCCCGTCGGCTCTGGTCGACATCGTCGCAACCTCCGACGTCGGTGCGCTCACGTTGGTACCCGGCGTCGGCAAGAAGACCGCCGAACGACTGCTCATAGAATTGAAGAATCGGCTGGCGTTGCCGTCGCTTCCCGATCGCGGCTCGATCAGCACGGGGGGAACCACCGTCTCCGATGTTCGTGAGGCACTGATGGGTCTCGGCTACGGCGAGAACGAGATCCGCGAATCGCTACGGTCCTTGCCGATGGAAACCGACGCCGCCACCATGTTGCGCGAGGCACTCCGGCTGCTGGGGGCACGACGTGCGTGAGGAATTCCTGGATCCGAAGGTCGAGAGTCCCATCGAGGAGTCCGATGAGGCAGGGCTGCGCCCGAAACATCTCGAAGAATTCATCGGTCAACGCGAACTCAAACAAAAGTTGGGCATCGTGCTCGAGGCCGCTCGTCGTCGCGGGGAGGCCGTCGATCATCTCTTGTTCGCTGGTCCGCCCGGATTGGGCAAGACCACGCTGTCGGGAATCATCGCGGCCGAGATGGGGGTGCGGTTGCACATCACCTCGGGTCCCGCGCTCGAGCGCGCCGGGGACCTGGCCGCGATCCTGACCAAACTCGAACCGTCCGATGTCTTGTTCATCGACGAGATCCATCGTCTGGGACGAACGGTGGAGGAAATCCTCTATCCCGCGATGGAGGATTTCCAGCTCGACATCGTCGTGGGAAAGGGTCCGGCGGCATCGAGCATTCGTCTGGCCCTCCCGCGCTTCACCCTCGTGGGTGCCACCACCCGTACCGGCATGATCACCGGTCCACTTCGTGACCGATTCGGATTGGTCGCCCGATTGGACTATTACGACGATGCCGAGCTGACGGCCATCGTGCGACGTGCCGCCACGATCCTCTCGGTCGACATCGACGACGAAGGTTGCCAGGAGATTGCCCGCCGTAGTCGCGGAACTCCACGCATCGCCAATCGCCTTTTACGGCGCGTGCGCGATTTCGCCGAGGTCCGCGAGAGCGGTCGCATCACCGGTTCGGTCGCCGACGAGGGCCTTGCCGTCTTCGGCGTCGATCAACGAGGCCTCGACAAAGTCGATCGCGCACTTCTCTGGGCGTTGTGCTCGCAGTTCAACGGGGGGCCGGTCGGCTTGACGACGCTGGCCATCGGTGTCGGCGAGCAACCGGAAACGGTCGAAGACGTGTACGAGCCCTTCTTGATCCAGCAAGGCATGATCGCACGCACCCCCCGTGGCCGGGTCGCCATGCCCGCGGCGTGGACGCACGTCGGGCTCACTGTGCCGTCTGCTCAGCCCGACCTCTTCTCCTGAACCGTGCACATCTCCGATTTCGACTACGACCTC
>SYCH01000032.1 GCA_005787025.1 Actinomycetota bacterium
ATCCTCCATCAGATTCAGGATCTGGGATTGAATCGACACGTCCAACGCCGAGACCGGTTCGTCGGCGATGATCACCTTGGGCTGGAGAGCCAACGCCCGGGCGATGCCGGCTCGCTGACGTTGACCTCCGGAGAACTCGTGGGGGAAGCGGTTGTAGTGCTCCGGATTGAGTCCGACCAATTCCATCAACTCGCGGACGCGGGCTTTTTCCGCGGCTTTGTCCAGAGTCTTCTGGATCCTTATCGGCGTGCCGATGCTCTGCCCGATGCTGTGCCGAGGATTCAGACACGCGTACGGATCCTGGAACACGAGCTGGATGTCTCGACGCAATTCGAGCAACTCACGTGCCGACGCTGCAGTGAGGTCGACACCGCCGAGCAGGACCGACCCTGCTGTCGGCTCGATCAAACGGGCCAACAAACGCCCCAGCGTGGTTTTGCCGCATCCGGACTCCCCCACGATGGCCAGGGTCGAGCCCCGTCGCAACCCGAATGAGACGTCATCGACTGCCTGCACGAGATCCGTCGGACGCTGCAACATCTGGGACGCTCCGGTCGGGAAGTACTTGCGCAACGCGCGGGCCTCGAGAATGAAGGTCTCGCTCACACCCCACCTCCGAGCAACCCGAGGAGTCGCTCATCGGGGAGATGACATGCCGACCGACTGGATCCGACCTGGTGGAGCGCGGGAGTCTCGGTCTCACAACGTCCGCCGAGGGACTCCGCGTGCGCACAACGAGGATGGAACGGACAACCCGAAGGGAGGTTGATCAACGAGGGCGGAATCCCGGGGATCGACTCCAGACGTTCGTGACGGCCGGCATCGAGGCTCTTGACCGACTTGAGGAGTCCACGCGTGTAGGGGTGCGTCGGTGTGAGAAACGTGTCGGTCACCGAGGCCGATTCGACCACGCGGCCCGCGTACATGACCATGACCCGCTCGGTGATCTCGGCCACCACACCCAAATCGTGAGTGATCAAGATGACGGCCGAGCCGTGTTCGACCTGCATCTGTGCGATGAGTTCGAGAATCTGTGCTTGCACGGTGACGTCGAGGGCGGTCGTGGGCTCGTCGGCGATCAACAGTTTCGGACTGTTCACCAGTGCGATGGCGATCACGATGCGTTGACGCATCCCACCGGAGAACTCGTGGGGATACTGATCGATTCGTTTGGTGGGCTCGGGGATGCCCACTTTTTGCAACGAATCCAGGGCGATCTCGCGTAATTCCTTCTTCGACGTGCCGGGATGATGGATCGCGAATGCCTCCGCTATCTGGTACCCCACGGTGTAGAAGGGATTCAGCGCCGTCAACGGGTCTTGGAAGATCATGGCGACCTCGCGGCCACGGACGGAACGAATCTGCGTTTCGTCCATCGCGAGGATGTCCCGACCCTCCAAAAGAATTCGTCCGTCGATGCGAACGTCCGCCCCGAAGTTCAGTCGCAACAGGGAGTTGGCCGTCACCGACTTGCCCGAACCACTCTCGCCGACGATGGCGACCGTCTCTCCCGGCTCCACATCGAACGAGACTCCTTGCACCGCCCGAACCGCGCCATCGGCCGTGCCGAAGGTGACATGAAGATCCTGCACCGACAGAAGAGTCACTTCACCCTCACCCGCGGATCGAGGTACCCGTACAAAATGTCGACGACGGTGTTCGCGACCACGATGAACACCGCTGCGACCATGGTCGTGGCCACCAGGATCGGGAGATCCGAGTTCACCACCGCGGCCAAGGTCAACTTTCCGAGCCCCGGCATGTTGAAGATCGATTCGGTCACCAGGGCACCACCGAGGAGGAACGCGAAATCGAGGCCCGCGATGGTCACGATGGGCACGAGCGCGGCTCGAAGCACGTACCTGACGATCAGTCGACGTCGAGGCAGCCCCTTGGCGAGGCCCAAACGAACGAACTCCTCGTTCATCACCTCGAGGATGCCATTTCGAGTCATTCGAACATAGGTGGCCGCCGAGATGATGGCCAGTACGAGCCACGGGAGAATCAGCGCCATGAACCACTCGAAGGGATTGTCCGTGAGGCCCACGTAGCGAGGGAACGGGAGAATTCCGGTCCAGATGACGAACACCATGATGAAGATCAGACCGAGAAAGAACGTCGGAAGACTGACTCCGATCACACTGAAGGCGGTGGCCACGCGATCCTGCCATTTCCCACGCTTGAGCGCCGCCAACGTTCCGAGCCCCACGCCGATGGCCATCCAGAGAACGAAGGCGCCGAGAGCGATGGATGCGGTCACCGGCAAGGTCGAGGTGATGAGGGACGTGACGCACTCGTGACGGTCGTAGGAATATCCGAGCGATGGCGCCGGGCAGTGCACCGACGCTCCTTCCTCGCCGTACGTCCGGCCCGTGAAAATACCCTTCATGTACGAGCCGTACTGCTCGATCAACGGCTTGTCATAACCCAACCGTTCACGATTCGCTTCGATCACCTCGGGCCGGCAGTTCTTGCCGCAGGTGAGAGCCGCCGGGTCGGAAGGCAGAGCCGAAAAAATCCAGAAAGTGAATGCGCTGATGATCAACAGCAGAACGACCCCGAAGATCGATCGACGAAGAACGAAAAAGATCATTAAGCGGCCTGGGAAACGATGGTGGGTGGCCGCACGACGCGACCACCCACCATTCGAATTACCTGTCGGTGTCAGTCGGCCAGGCCGATGCCACCGAGGTTGTACCAACCGAACGGCAACCACTGGTAGGCGCCGCGGACGTTCGAACCAACCAGGTTCTGAGACTTGGTGGCCGAACCCGGGATCGACCATGCCTGGTCGATGACGTACTGATTCAGTTCCTTCCACAACTTGGACTGAGCACCGCGATCGGTCTCGGCCTTGGCCTCATCGACCTTGGCCTGGAACTCGGCGAACGTCGCGTCCCCTTCGTTGTTGTGATAGTTGAATCCGCCGCCCTCTCCGAACAATTCCGGAATGACCGTCGAGGCGTTAGCCCAGTCGGCCGCCCAGCCGGCTCGCATCAGGTCACCGCGGTCACCGTTGATGGTGGCGTAATACTTCGACGGCTCGATCGGGTTGTCGATGATCTTGATACCCGCGGCACCGAGCGACTCGATCCAGATGGCGATGTTCTTCTTCCATGTGTCGGAGTCCGGGTGGTCGAAGCGCAAACCATCTTCGGTGGCCTTGGCGTGAACCTCGGGGCACTTGGTCTTGGCCTCTTCCAGCTTGGCCTGGGCGGCTTCCACGTTCGGGGTGCCGTCCTCGTTCAGACCATCGACCAACTTGGCCGGCTCATAGTCCGACGCCAACAGCGGCGCGACGAAGCTCTTGGCGAACTCACCGGTGAACGGTCCTCCGGCCGCGGTGCGCAGGGCCTCGCGGTCGAGTGCCAACCACACGGCCTGACGAACCTCGACACAGGACACCAACTCCACGTTGAACATGGTGTAGGTGACGAAACCGTCGAATCCGTCGGTGCGACGGTCCTTCAACGAGTCGTCACCGAAGACGGTCTGCAGATTCTCGGGCAGGATGCCTCCGTAGACGATGGCGTTCTTGTCGTCTCCGGAGTCGGCCAGCATGCGCTCATCGATGACCGCCTCGTCGAGACCGAACTGCCACACG
>SYCH01000205.1 GCA_005787025.1 Actinomycetota bacterium
CCACGAGGATGCGGCGACGATCGAATCGATCCGCGATCGGTCCGGCGATCGGGGACGCGAAGAACGACGGCAACGAGAACGACACCATCACCATCGACACCAAGAAATTGGAGTCGGTCAGGTCCTTGATGAGACCGACCAAGGCCACGAACGAGAACCAGTCGCCCATGTACGAGATGACCTGAGCGACGAACATCCGACGCATGTCGGAGTTCGTTCGCAACATCGTCAACATGGGAAGGAACCCGAATCGTGCGAGATGGTCATTTCGCGTGTCGCGAGAAGGCGGCGATCACCTGTTCCGCCTCGCGCACGATGGCGCGCACCAGATCACCCGCTGGCACCAGTTCGCGCACCGCGCCGACGCCCTGGCCGGCGGGCATGAACTCGCGCTTGGGGTCCACCTCCACCTCCGGGGGAGCTCCCATGTGGTTGGCGCCGGCGTTCATCGACACGCCCACCTGCTCGGGGAACTTCTTCAGTTCCTCGGGGTGTTCCTCGAAGTGCTGGGTCCATTCGGTGCGTACCACTCGACAGGTCTTGCCGGTGTAGGCGCGCGACACGACGGTGCCGTCCTCGGGGAGTTCGAGCAAGGTCTGTTTGTAGGCGTTCGGCGCGTGCGCTTCGGGTGTCGCGATGAAGCGCGTGCCCATCCACACTCCATCGGCGCCGAGGGCCAACGAGGCGGCCAGTCCGCGGCCGTCGAACAATCCACCGGCGGCCACCACCGGGATCTTGTCGCCCACGGCGTCCACGACCTGGGGCACCAGAGCCATGGTGGCCACGGTGCCGGTGTGTCCACCGCCTTCGGTTCCTTGCGCCACGACGAAATCGCATCCACTGGCCAAGGCCGCCTGAGCGTGGCGAACCTTGCCGCACATCGAGCCCACGAGGATGTTGTTCTTGTGCAACACGTCGATGATCTCGCGGGGCACGCCGAGTCCGGCCACGAAGATGCGGGCTCCGCCCTTGATGATGCTCTCGACGTCCTTCTCCAACTGACCGGGGATGGCAGCCAGCAGGTCGACGCCGAAGGGCTTGGAGGTGAGGCGATGCACGGCCGCAATCTCCTCGTCCAACTGACCCGGTCGCATGGGGGCGGCGCCGAAGGTACCGATGCCCCCGGCCTCACTGACGGCGGCGACGAGTTGCGAGTAGGAGACCCCACCCATCCCGGCGAGCATCACCGGATGTTCGATGTCGAGCAAGTCGGTCAGTCGTGTGCGCATACCGACACGGTAGCCGTGCGGCACCGACGCGGATCAGTACGCGCCGCGTTGGCGGAAAAGGCGACGATGCCAGCGCCCCGGGGTGAGGGCGATCGCGCGCGGTTCGTCCTCGAACATCCAGCGGGCGAAGTTGCGCCGTCCCCATGATCCCGACTTGTCCAGGATGGCGATCGCACCTCGGGCGCCCTTCGGTTTGGCGAGCACCTTCGACAGTCGCATCGACATGCGATGGTCGGCCAAGAGGTGATGACGCACCGCGCGGGCATAGCGGCGTCGCACGCTTGCCGGATCACCCGCTCCGATGACCGCCTTGGCCGCTTCGACGCCGGTCAACAAGGCCTGTCCGATGCCTTCGCCGGTGAGGGCGTCGGTCGCCATGGCCGCGTCGCCGACGAACATCACGCGTCCGATGGAGGTGACCGCCTCGTCGATGCGCGCCGGAATGGGCCACGCGGTGTGGCGACCTTCCAGTTGGAAACCTTCGCCCAACGCGTCGACCACGTGATCGCGACGCAGGAGGTCGTTCCACAGTTCCTTCATGTCTTGCACGCGGCGCTCGCCGTCTCGAAGGATGCCGAAGCCGATGTTCACGCGGTTGCCCGGCAAAGGGAAGCTCCACGCGTAACCGGGGAGCAGATCCTCGTCGAACCAGACGATCAATCGATCCTTGGCCGGCCCGGTCACGTTGCTGGCGTATTGGCGAAAGGCGTGCCACTCGCCGAGATAGCCGTTGGTCGCCACGCCCATCGCCTTGCGCAACGGACTCCACATGCCATCGGCCGCGACGACCCACGGGGCGTGAATGGTGGAGGTCGATCCGTCGATGACGACGCTGACCGTCACGTGGTCGGCATCGGACGAGATGCCGTCGAACGAGCACTCCTCGATGATGTTGGCCCCCATCATCCGCGCGTGATCGACCAGAGCGGCGTCCAATTCGATGCGCGGCGTGACGGCGGCGAAACGTCCGTTCCCGGGCAGAGGCAGACGGACCTCGCGTCCTGACGGGGAGCGGAGGTAGGCGGCCGTCACGTTCTGCCAGGAGGGAACCGTGGCGGGATCGAAGCCCAGGGCCTGCAGTTGGCGCAGTGCCAACGTCGTCAATCCATCGCCACAACACTTGTCTCGTGGGAACCGAGCCTTGTCGACGACGGTCACCTTCAGCCCGGCCCGCGCGGCCGTGATAGCGGCGGCGGTGCCGGCCGGTCCGGCGCCCACGACCAGCAGGTCACAGTCGATGTCGGGTCGCGCGGAGGTCACGTCGCAAGGCTAGGAGTGGTCGGCGACTGGTGTGCCACCGGATGGAGTTACCTATGATCCGAGGAGCAGAAGTCACAGAGGGTGATCACCCCAACAGGCAAGGAGAGGTCGATGGCTCGACTGTGTGAAGGACGAATCGCGATCGTGACCGGGGCCGGTCGAGGCATCGGACGCGAACACGCGCTCAGCCTGGCGGCTCAGGGCGCCAAGGTGGTCGTCAATGACCTCGGCGGAAACGTCGATGGCAGCGGCGGTGACCTCTCGCCCGCCCAACAGGTGGTCGAAGAGATCAAGGCCATGGGCGGAGAGGCGGTGGCGAACGGCGACAGCGTCAGCGACTACGAAGGCGCCGCGCGAATGATCCAGACCGCCGTCGACACGTTCGGAGACCTGCACATCGTCGTGAACAACTCCGGCATCCTGCGCGACCGCATGTTGTTCTCCATGACCGAGGCCGAGTGGGACGCCGTCATCAACGTTCACCTCAAGGGAACCTTCGCGCCCACCCGCCACGCCTGCGCGTACTGGCGCGAGCAGAGCAAGGCCGGCAAGCCGGTGTCGGGTCGCATCGTCAACACCACGTCGGTGTCGGGCATCTACGGCAACGTGGGACAGACGAACTACGGCGCGGCCAAGGCCGGCATCGCGGCGTTCACCAACATCGCGGCGCTCGAGATGGCGCGCTACAACGTCACGGTCAACGCGGTGGCCCCGGTGGCTCTCACCCGCATGACCGAGGGTCTCGGACCGGCGCCCGAAACCGACGAGGATCGCGAGAAGCGTTCGCCCCGTTGGATCGCCCCGATCGTCACGTGGTTGGCGTCTGATGAAGCCGCCGGAGTCACCGGTCGCGTCTTCGAGGCCAGCGGAGACGTGCTGGCCGTGGCCGAAGGTTGGGTTCGCGGACCCAAACACGCACCGGTCGACGACCCCACGCAACTCGGTCCGATAGTGGCCGAACTGCTCGCGGTCGCGCGCAAGAACTCGGGCATGGACGGAACGCCCGGTGGATGGCCGCAGCCGCGGTCCTGAAAACGATCACGTACACGAAGGAGAATCCAAATGCCGTTGAATCCCGAAGCAGTCGGAACCGTTGGTGACATCCGCACGATGTCCTGGAATTCCAAGGACGCGTTGTTGTACGCCGTCGGAATCGGCGCCGGTCAGTCAGATCTGGCGTTCACCACCGAGAACACCAAGGACGTCGCTCAGGTGGTGTTCCCCACGTTCGCGGTGGTGGCCGGCTCCGGCACCACCTCGGCGGGTCGCAGTGCGATGGCCGGCATTGGTTCGTTCAACTGGGCCATGCTCGTGCACGGTTCGCAGGCCATCACCCTGCACCGTCCGATTCCGGTCGAGGCCGAGGCGACGGTTCAGGACAAGGTCGTGGCGATGCACGACAAGGGCAAGGCGGCCGTCGTCGTCACCGAAGCCGAGGTCAAGTCGGTATCGGGTGAGCCGTTGTGGACCACGCGTTCGTCGGTGTTCATCCGGGGCGAAGGTGGCTGGGGCGGAGATCGCGGTCCGTCGGGTCCGCAGAACGAGCCGCCGGCCACGGCCCCCGATCACGAGGTGTCGCTCACCACGTCGCCCGATCAGGCTTTCGTCTATCGCTTGTCAGGAGATCGCAATCCGTTGCACACCGACCCGTCGTTCGCCGCGCTCGGCGGATTCGATCGTCCGATCCTGCACGGATTGTGCACCTACGGATTCACCGGACGCATGTTGCTGAAGGCTCTTTGCGACAACGACGTCACCAAGTTCCATCACATCGAGGGTCGGTTCTCGTCGCCGGTTCTCCCCGGTGACGAACTGACCGTGCGCATCTGGAAGACGAACGCCGGCGAAGCCGTGTTCACCACCTCGGTGGGTGACCGGGTGGTCATCGACCAGGGTCTCGTTCGTCACTCCTGATCAGAACAGGCGCAGATCGTCGGGGCGTCGCCCCCGGAGGTCGTCGTAGTCCACTTCCACGCAGGCGATCGACCGCTGTTCGGCGATCACCTTGGCCTGAGGCTTGATCGACTGCGCCACGAACACGCCTCGTAGTCCGACGAGGTTGGCGTCGGCGCGCAGAACCTCGAGATACCGGGCCAACTGCTCGACACCGTCGATCTCGCCCCGACGTTTGATCTCGACCGCGACGTAGTTGCCGTCGGGGTCGATGCACATCAGGTCCACCGGACCGATGGCGGTGGGCCATTCGCGACGCACCAGGGTGAGACCGGGTTGAACGGATTCGGGCAACGCCGCCAACAGTTCCTGCAGGTGGGCCTCGACACCGTCCTTCTGCAGGCCCGGATCCTCGCCGAATTCGTGGTTCGTCTCCACATGGATCGCGTGAAAGATGATGGTGAGAGTCTCACCCTTGGGGTTCGTGACCACCCACTGTTCGTCGGTCTCCACGATGGTGTTCGGAGCGTTCATCCAATTCAGCGGCTTGTACGCACCGCCGTCACTGTGAATCGCCACGCAGCCGTCGGCTTTCACCATCACGAGTCGTACGGCCTCGGGCAAGTGCGCGTCGAGGCGACCTTCGTATTTCACGCTGCAACGGGCGACCACGAGACGCATAACCCGTCAATCTTTACCGAGTCACGTGCTCCCGCATGCGCTTTTGGATCAGATCGCGTCGAGCCTGCAGTTCCTTGTAGGTCATGCGGTCGACGTCGGCCTCCAGGCCGAGACTGGCCTTCACGCTCGACATGTCGAACTGCACGGCGTTGGGATCGACGCCCAACTCGCGTCCGAGACGCTCGCCGTGTCGTTGGGCGAACGTCATCGAGATGTTGGCCACTTCGGCCAAGATGTCGAGTTCGGGCGCCAAACGCGAGATCGCGCCGTCGAGGAACACCATGTTCTTCACGTACAACATCAGTTCCTTGGGAAGTCGAGCGCCGTAGCCGAGGAGCGCTTTCACGACCCGTTGCACCTCGGCCACCATCTGCTCGCCCGTGAGCGTGGTGGGGTCGATCGTGGCCTGGTCGAGGCGCAGGTCGCGAATGACGGCGGCCAGGTCGGTGTCGCGGGGGAGCGCACCAAGGTCGCGCAAGGCGGCCATCTGGCCCATGAGGTCGTTGGTGGTGGCGCTCAGCATGAGGCGCAGGAACGCGAGGCGGCGTTCGTTGCTGAGTCGGGCCACGATGCCGAAGTCGAGCAGGGCGGTTCGTCCGTCGGGAAGCACGAAGAGGTTGCCGCCGTGCAGGTCGCCGTGGAAGATGCCGTGGATCATGGCGCCTTCCATGAACGCGATCATCCCGGTGCGGATGACGCCCTCGGTGTCGATGCCGGCATCCTTCATCCCCGCCACGTCGTCGAAGTTGAAGCCGGAGACTCGCTCCATCACCAGCACGCGACGAGTGACCAAACGCGGATGAGGTCGGGGCACGACGTAGCCGTCCTGGTTCAGGTCGCGCAACATCGCGGCCACGTCGAGCATGTTGGCGGCTTCGAGGCGGAAGTCCAGTTCCTCGACGATGGTCTCGGCGAACAGTTCGACCAGTGCCGGGGGATTGGCGAGGGCGGCGATGGGAATGCGTCCGACCAAGTGCGGTGCGATCCACGCCATGACGGTGAGATCCTGGCGCACGAGGTTGGCCACGTTGGGACGCTGCACCTTCACCACCACGTCCTCGCCCGTGAGCAGTCGCGCCGCGTGAACCTGGGCGATGGATGCGGCGGCCAAGGCCTTCTCGTCGAACCACTCGAACACGTCCTCCAACCGGGCTCCGAGATCCTGTTCGACGGTGACGCGTACGGTCGTGAACGGCTCGGCGGGAACCTGATCGCGACACAGTTTGAATTGCTCGACGAGCTCGGCGGGGAAGAGTCCCTCACCGCTGGAGATGATCTGCCCCAACTTGATGTAGGTCGGGCCCAGGGTCTCCACGGCGTGACGCAGGCGACGTGACACATCGGCTCGGCTGTCGGCGGGATCGGCGTAGCGCCCGCGCTTCTTCTTGGCGAACCACGGCACGATCGCGCCGCCGATCTGGCGCGCCACCGTGATCACGCGAGCCCCCGGCGGAAGTCGTCTCGGAGTGGTCAGTGCGGGCACCTCGGCCCGAGCGGCGGACCGCAGTCCGTCCACCAGGGGCATCCAGCCGAGCGCGGCACGATCGAGAGCCCACGGACCGTTCTCGGTGAAGGCGCCCCACTGGCGATCGTCGGGGACTTGAGGGGAGATCACCCGCCGAGTCTGCCCCAGCAGGGATCCGAATTCATCTCGGACCGAGTGAGGAGGTGTGACACAACACGCCGACTATCGTTCGGACAGCACCGCGGGGGCTGGTGCGCGAGATCTCTCGGACGAATCGTTGGGGGTGGGCCATGGTGCCGGAACGCTGGATCACGGATTGGGAGCCGAGTGCGAAGTTACCGGTGTACACCCGCGCGA
>SYCH01000206.1 GCA_005787025.1 Actinomycetota bacterium
GTCCGTCGCCGCGATGCACCGCGCGTTCCTCGACATACCCGAGGGTCGCGTCGCCGACCGTCCGATCTTTTTCGCCAACATCCCTACGGCCCTCGATCCGTCGATGGCGCCCGCTGGCCAACACGTCTTCAGCCTCGAGGCGCTCTTCACGCCGTACGCGTTGCGCGGTGGCTGGAAGAACTCCGACGAACCTCGACGTTGGCTCGATCGCTACTCGTCGTTGCTCGAGAATCGACCGATCGATTCCATGACCGCGTGGCGCGCCATGACCCCCGACGTGTACGAGTCGGACTTCCACATGCCCGAAGGACACGCCACCAGTTTCGCCGGCGGACCCCTGGCGGCGTTGCGTGGTAAGCCGCGCGAACTCGTGCGCTACGAGACCGACGTACCGGGACTCTTCCTGTGTGGGGCCGCGACGTTTCCCGGTGCGGGGATCTGGGGGGCCAGCGGCCGGCACTGCGCGCTGCGCGTGCTCCGCGACGATTGATCAGGCGTCCAGCGCCACACCGGCGCGACGAACGACCGGTTCCTTGTCGCTCCAGGGGAAATTGATCCAGAGGGTCGTGCGCTTCCACGCGTAATCGGCTTGCACCACCGAGTGCGGCTTCTCGTACAAGACGGCGGTGCGCACTTCTCCCACCTTGCCCTCACAGAATTGCTGCACGCTGCGCAGCGTGTGCCCGGTGTCGGCCACATCATCGGCGATCAGGATGCGCGCATCGGCCAGATCGACGAAGTCGGGCGCCGGCGGAAGAATACGAGGAACCTCGAGACGCTCGTCGACTCCCGTGTAGAACTCCACGTTCATCGTGTAGACGTTCTTCACGGAGAGGGCGTAGCCGAGGGCACCACCGATCAGCAGTCCACCGCGGGCGATCGACAAGATCATGTCGGGTTCGTAGCCGTCATCGGCGACCATCTGCGCCAGTTTTCGGGAAGCCTCACCGAATATCTCCCACGACATGATCTCGCGCTCGTTCGACACGCCGACTCCTTCCGTCGAACAACTCCGTTCGACGGACCAAATGTAGACGAGGCACCACCCCGCCCGACCAATCCCCTGCGTTGACTTGTTGTCAACTCAAACGATGGTGATGCCCTGGAGATCGTCCTGCGGTGCGGGCAGCCTCGGATCCATGCGTTCCAGCGCCTCGAGCACGATCTTGGCCACCGCCAGATCGCGGACCCACTTCACATCGGCCGGAATCACGTACCACGGCGCGTGCGGGCGTGAGGTCTCACGAAACACGTCCTCGTAGGCCTGCTGGTACAGCGGCCAGATGTTGCGGTCGCTGATGTCGCTCGGGTCGTGCTTCCAACTGCTCTCGGGATTGTCGATGCGTTTTTGCAGTCGTTGGCGCTGGACCTCGTGCGAAACATGCAGATAGCACTTCACGATCGTCGTTCCCTCGTCGACGAGCATCTGTTCGAAGTCCCGGACGTGCCGATACCGGGCGCGCCACACGTCTTCGGGCACGAGGTTCTTCACGCGCGGCACCAAGATGTCCTCGTAGTGGCTGCGATTCCACACTCCCACCTCTCCCCGGGCGGGCAGGGCGGCGTGGCAACGCCACAGATAGTCGTGTTGCTTCTCCACGCCGGCGGGGACCTTGAAACTGACCACCCGAACGCCGGCCGGATTCATTCCCGTCATCACGTGACGAACCAGCCCGTCCTTGCCGGACGCGTCCCGTCCCTGGAGGATCACCAGCAGGCTCTGATTGGCCTCGGCCATGAGTCGGTGCTGCAGGAATGCCATCTGGCCGATCACCTTGGCCAGCTCCCCTTTGGCCGAATCCTTGTCCCATCCCAAAGTCTCGTCGGTCGACCGCTGGTCCAGATCGACGCCCTTGTTGGCCGGGACACGGAACATCTTCATCAACTTGTCGACCATGCGTCAACCGTATCGGAGCAGGTCGGGGCATCCGGTTTCGTCCTATGGGGCGGACTCATAGGGGCAGTGCCGGCAGCCGCTTCGGCAGCAATAGCCCCGGTCGGCCAGGAATCGAGCCGTGAAGACCGTGTAGCCACTCACCGGGTCCCGATACGTCGGTCGACGGCCGCGCACCGCCGCGTCGTGGCGACGCATCACGTCGGCGTGAAAATCGGTTCCCACCGGCAAACGACGCTCCATGGGAACCTCGATCCCGTCCGGGCGAATCTGATCGGGAGAGGCCATGAACCATTGTCGTCCACGATCTCCGCCGCCGACGGGTCGAAATTCACACGTCTTCCTTGACCTCGTCCCACCAGCGACTAGGGTGCAGATCGCACGACGGGTGGGGCCGCGTTTGGGGTGCTCCTTCGTTGGGCCGTGAACACAACACCGGATCCGTTGGACCCGGTCGACAAGGGGGAAAGCACGTGAAAACAACCAGACGGCGCTCGGGGCGTTTGCTCGGCGCGACACTCGCGAGCCTCATGGTCTTCGCCGTGGCCTGCGGTGGGGGCGACGACGGCGGCAGCGATTCGGGGGAACCGGACACCACCGAAGCAACGGGAGGCTCGGAAGCGCCGACGACCGAACCGGCCGGTGAGCCGGTGGCCGGAGGAACCTTGCGCGTCGGACTCGAAGCCGACGTTGACGGCCTGAACCCGACCGCATCGGCTTTGGCCGTGGCCGGATTGACCATGGCCCAGGCCGTCTTCGATCCGTTGTTCACCTTCACCGCCGCTGGCGACGTCGTCCCGTACTTGGCCGAGTCCATCGAGCCGAATGCCGAA
>SYCH01000207.1 GCA_005787025.1 Actinomycetota bacterium
GAAGTCATCCTCTTCCCGACCCTTCGGCCAGAAGTCTTCTGAGCCGGCCACGAAGGAGCCACACATGCCCGCAGCCTGGGGCCACGCCCTCGTCACCCGCGTTTCCGACGGCACCATTCTCGACGCGTGGTTCCACGCGCTCGGTTGGGGCGAAGTCACGGCGCCGACCGAGCGCACCACGGAACCACAACACCACGCCTTGCGTGGCGTGACCGTCACCGCCGAGAGCATCGTGATCGACACCGACACCGCGCCCACCGACGCCGTCGACGTGTACTTGCGTCTGCATCTTCTCTCGCATCGCCTCGCCAAGCCCCGCACACTGAACCTCGATGGCGCGTTCGGACTGCTCGCCAACGTGGCCTGGACCAACCTCGGGCCGATCGCGGTCGACCTGGTGGAACGCGTGCGTTGGGAAGAGCGACGAAGTGGTCGCATCCTCACCGTGCACGGCGTCGACAAGTTCCCGCGAATGACCGACTACGTGGTGCCCAGCGGTGTGCGCATCGCCGACGCCGATCGCGTGCGTCTGGGCGCCCACCTCTCCCCTGGCACCACGGTCATGCACGAGGGTTTCTGCAACTTCATCGCCGGCACGCTCGGTGCGTCCATGGTGGAGGGTCGCATCTCGGCCGGCGTCGTGGTGGGCGACGGAAGCGACATCGGAGGTGGCGCGTCGATCATGGGCACGTTGTCGGGTGGCGGCAAGGAGGTCGTCAGCATCGGCGAACGTTGTCTGCTCGGCGCCAACAGCGGCATCGGTATCAGCCTGGGCGACGAGTGCATCGTCGAAGCCGGCCTGTACGTCACCGGCGGAACACTGGTGAAACTTCCCGATGGCAACACGGTGAAGGGGCGCGAACTTTCCGGTGCGAGCGGACTGTTGTTCCGTCGCAACAGTGTCACCGGCGCCGTCGAAGCGGTGCAGCGTTCGGGTAGTTGGGGTGGCCTCAACGCCGCTCTCCACAAGAACTGAATCGGTAGGTTCTCCCCCATGGTCGCTCTGCCCACCGGTTTCACGTCGTTCGTCACGAACATCGGCATCAAGGATTCGTCCGACGACTTCACGTTGGTGGCCGCCGACGACGTGGTGTCCGCGGCCGGAGTGTTCACCCAGAGTCGCTTCGCCGGCCCGAGCGTGATGGTGTCGCGCAAGCACCTGGTCGACCGCCGGGCCCGCGCCGTGGTGGTCATCTCCAAGAACGCCAACGTGGCCACCGGCGACCAGGGCATGCGCAACGCGTTGGAAGTCGTCAAGGGTGTCGCCGCGCGACTGGGCTGCGATCCGCACGACGTCTTGATCGCCTCCACCGGCGTGATCGGCCGGCAATACCCCATCGACCGCGTGCGCGCGGGCCTGAGCGCGCTGCCGTTCCCGTTGCCCGATCACGACGCCGCTGCCGTGGCCCGCGGAATCATGACCACCGACACCGTGCCCAAGATCGCCGAGGCCACCGTCGCGGGCGGATCCGCGCGCGTGGTGGGTGTCGCCAAGGGCGTGGGCATGATCGAGCCGAACATGGCCACGCTCATCACGTTGGTGTTCACCGACGCCCTGGTCGATGGCACCACGTTGGACGCCGTGTGGCGCCGCGTGATCGACCGCACCTTCAACTGCGTGTCCGTCGACACCGACACCTCCACCAGCGACACCGCCATCGTGTTGGCCAGCGGTGCGGCGGGCTCCGTCGACGAAGGAGCGTTGGAAGTCGCTCTCGAGGACGTGGCGCGATCGCTCACCAAGCAGGTGGCCCGCGACGGAGAGGGCGCCGAGAAGTTGATCGAGGTGTGCGTGGACTCCGCGCGCGACGCCGAGCAGGCCAAGACCGTGGCCAAGGCCATCGTGAACTCACCGCTGGTAAAGACCGCGGTTCACGGCGCCGATCCGAACTGGGGCCGCGTGGCCATGGCCGTGGGCAAGTGCAGTAAGTACGACGACATCGACCAGGAACGCGTCGTCATTCGTTTCGGCGACCAAGAGGTGTACCCCGTGGCCGTCGACGAAGCCGGACTCGCCCGGTTGAGCTCGTACATGAGAGGGACCGACGTGCGCATTCACGTGTCGCTGAACACCGGCTCGACCGCTTGCACCGTCTGGGGTTGCGACCTCACCGATGGTTACGTGCGCATCAACGCCGATTACACGACCTGATGAAACTCACTTGGGTGGCATGCGAATGCCGCCATCCACGCGGATGGTCTCGGCGTTCATGTAGCTGTTGGTGACGCACTCGACCACCATCGAAGCCAGTTCGGTTCCGTAGCCCAGACGGTTGGGGAACAACACACCGGTCTGCAACTTCTCCTTGAACTGTTCACTGCCCTCACCCTCGCCGTAAATCGGCGTGTTGATCAGGCCCGGGGCCACCGTGTTCACGCGGATGCCCACGGCAGCCAGATCACGCGCCACCGGCAAGGTCATGCCCACGACGCCGCCCTTCGACGACGAGTACGCGGCCTGTCCGATCTGACCGTCGAACGCGGCCACCGAGGCGAGGATCACGATCGCACCGCGCTCACAGTCGTTCAGCGGCTCGGTGGTGCTCATGGCCGTGGCGGCCAAGCGAATGCAGTCGAAGGTGCCCACCAAGTTGATGGCGATGACCTTCTTGTAAGCGTCCAGGTTCGCGGCCGAGTCGTACGAACCATCGCGACCCACGGTGCGCTGGGCCCAACCGATGCCGGCCGAGTTCACCAACACGCGCAACGGACCCATGCTCTTGGCCATCTCGACCGCGTTCATGATGTC
>SYCH01000208.1 GCA_005787025.1 Actinomycetota bacterium
ACTTCATACTCGAGTTCGGCAGTCGTGGTCCCGACGAATGGGACCTGCGATCACCAACCTGGGAAACGCATCCGCAACTGTTGTTGGCCGCCCTCGATCGAGTGCGCTTGCAGTCCGACGATGAATCACCGCACGCCCGCCATGCCCTCAAGGCCGCGCGACGCGACGAACTCGTCGCCACCGCTCGACGAGCCCTGGTCGACAACGCCGACGTCGCCCCGTTGCTCGATCTCGGACTGTCCGCCGGAAAGATGATGGCCCACCGCGAACGGACGAAGACCACCATCGTGCGCGTGCTGCACGAAGCACGAATGGCGTTCCGCGAACTCGGTCGCCGCCACGGTCACGACGAATCGGTCTTCCAACTCCTTGACGAGGAATTGGACGCGTACGTCACCGACCCGAGGTCGTTCACCGGAATCCTCGAACAGCGTCATGCTGAGTGGCGAGAACTGTTCGATCTCGAACCTCCCTTCATCATCGCCAATGCCACCGTCGAACCACTGGGGCGATGGCCCCGCAAGAATGACAAGGTCGCCGTCGTCGCCTCGGTGGGCGACGTGCTCTCCGGTGTCGCCGGCTCACCCGGGGTAGCGCGCGGTGTCGCCCGCGTGGTGCTGGACCCGGCCGATCCCGGCAACCTCGGCCCGGGCGACATCTTGGTGGCGCCGTGCACCGATCCCAGCTGGACGCCACTTTTCATGACGAGTGCGGCCGTCGTGGTGAACGTCGGCGGACAAATCAGCCACGCCGTCATCGTCAGCCGCGAACTCGGAGTCCCCTGCGTCGTGTCAGTGACCGACGCGACCGAACGCATTCGTGACGGCGCGCTCATCGAAGTCGATGGCGACAACGGTGTCGTCACTATCGTTCACTGAACCACACAGTCAGATCGGAAGAACATGAATACGGAATATCGCGCCCCCCAGGATTTGTTCAGCGTCGCCGGCGAGGTGGCCGTGGTCACCGGTGGTGGTCGAGGCATCGGTGAAGGCATCGCTCGCACCCTCGCGGCCGCCGGGGCCAAGGTCGTGGTGGCCGCTCGCCGCGTCAACGAGATCGAAGCGGTGGCCGCCGCCATCCGCGCCGAGGGTGGCGAAGCGATCGCCGTGGAAACCGACGTGACCGACGACGAGGCCGTCGACCGTCTCGGCCGAACCGCAGTGGACACCTACGGCAAGTTGTCCATCTGGGTGAACAACGCCGGAGGGTCGCCCAAGCGACTTCCGATGCTCGATCTGGAACGTCAGGACTGGGACGCGTGCATGGCGCTGAACCTCACCGCGGTCTGGATGGGCATTCGCACCGCCGCGAAGTACATGGACACCGGCTCCATCATCAACATCTCCTCCGGTGCGGGCTTCGGTCCCGTCCCGGGCAGTGCGCACTACGGAGCCGCCAAGGCCGCCGTGAACTCGCTCACCCTCACCGCCTGCGCCGAGTTGGCACCGCGCATCCGCGTCAACGGCATCGCTCCCGGCGCCGTGCCCACCGAGATCTTCAAGATCGCGCTCGGGGTGGAGAACGACAAGGACCTGGCTGACGTGCAAGAGCAGTGGAACATCCCGTTGGGACGTTTCGGAACTCTGCAGGACATGGGTGCGGCGGTCCTGTTCCTGTGTTCGCCGGCCGCCAGCTGGATCAGTGGCGAGATGATCCGCGTGTCGGGTGGAGCCAAGCCCCGCTGATCACGACTCGACGCCGAACAGCACCGACGGCAACCACGTCCGCAAACGCGCGTTCATTTCGTTCCCACTGTGCGCCAGGAGGTGGCCGTCACCCTCGCACACCACCACGTCACCGCGTCCCGCGATGGCGGCCACGACCTCGCTGCTCTGCAGCGGCAGGATCTCGTCCATGTCACCGTGGAACAACAACAGCGGTCGTCCGCGCAAACCCGCGGCCACCTCGCATCCGGCCGACTGCGTGGCGAAGGTGACGACGCCGGACACCTCGTCCATCACCACTCCCACGCGCACGGCCACGGCACCACCGAACGAATGTCCCATCACCACCACACGTCGTGCTCCGGCATCAGCCGCCATCTGCACCGCCGACGCCACGTCGAGACAACACGAATCCATGTCGTTGGGCTGGCGATAGTCGACGCGCAACACCGGAACTCCGCTGGCCGACCATTCATCGCCGAGGCGCTGGTACAGGCCATCGGACGGGCCGAGCATTCCACCCATCGCTCCACCACAGGCCACGATGGCGGCTGGCCGAATGGTCACACCGCTCGGAGGCACGTGCCACAGCACCGTGAGCAAACCGCGCATGGTGAACAGCTCCACGTGACGCAGCGTCGGCGTGATCATGGCGCTTTGCGATGCCATCACGCCCAGGACGTGAAGAGGTGGCTCCATCGGTTGTACCCTACAAGCACGATGTCGACCCCCCGTCCCATCAACTTCGATGCCATCGACCCCGCACAACGCGAAATCGCGGTGCGCGTCGGTCGTGCGTGGCGTGACCTCCGGCGTGGAGCCTCCACGAGTCGGTTGATCGACTATCTCTTCGGTTCCGGCGACGACGCACTCGAAGTGGGCCAGATGGACACGCTCGACCTGCTCGTCCAGCAACCGTTCTGGCGCATGGGCGATCTGGCCGACGCGTTGCGCGTGGATCCGTCGACCGCCACCCGCGCGGTGCAACGTCTCGAGCGCTTCGGACTGGCATCACGATGTACCAGCCCATCGGACAAGCGCGTCGTGATGGTGTCCATCACCGAGGACGGAATCGCCCGTCACTCCGAAGCGGCACACCGTCGTCAGGAAGTGATCATGCACATGTTGGGGGTGTTCGATCGGGACGAATTCGAACAACTCGCCTCGTGCCTCGAGCGCTTCGTCGGTGCCCTCGACGAATTCGTCGCCGAGGTGAGCGACACGACCAAGAAGAGCTGAACGTGGCCGATCGCACCCGCTTCGCCGAGGACGCGATGCCCTATGCCTCTCAGTTGCTCGGCACGGCGATGCGCATGACCCGCAATCGATCAGATGCCGAGGACCTCGTTCAGGAAACCATGCTGAAGGCGTTCCGCGCGTACGACTCGTTCGAACCCGGCACCAATCTGCGCGCATGGTTGTTCCGCATCCTCACCAACACCTACATCAACGGTTACAACGCGAAGAAGGTGCGCCCTCACGAGAGCGAGTTCGGCGATCTGGAGAATCTGTACCTCTATCGACATCTACCGCAGTTGGCGAACACGATCGACGGCAGCAGCGCCGAGGACGAGGTGCTGGCGCTCTTCACCGACGACGAGGTGAAAGCGGCCCTCGAGCACCTTCCCGAGCAGTTCCTTCTTCCCGTGCTTCTGGCCGACATCCAGGATTTCACCTATCAGGAGATCGCCGACATGCTCGACGTCCCCATCGGCACGGTGATGTCACGTATCCATCGCGGCCGCAAGGCTCTGCAGAAGTCGCTGGTCGACTTCGCCCGAGATAGGGGGCTGATCACGAGCCATGGCTGATTGCAACGACACCATCGAACAGCTCTACGCGTACCTCGACCGCTTCCTCGACGACGAACTACGTCTCGAGATCGACGAGCATCTGCGGGTCTGCCCCGACTGCCAGGGTCGGCTGGAGTTCGAACACACCCTCAAGATCACCATCCGCGAGCGCTCCCGCGAGGAACCCGTGGGCGAGGAACTTCGCCAACGTTTGCTCGACTGTTTCGAAATCGACCTACCCGACGAGTAGGCTGACGACATGCTCGCAGCGAACGTTTGGCACTGGTGGATCGGCGTCGTTCTGACGGTTGTCGGGGTGGCCACGGTCGCGGCCATGGGCGCCGGCTACGTCAAGCAGGTCACGGCCACCCGGTATCCGGGCAAGCGTCAGCGCCGCGGCCACGACGAAGGCTGACCCATCCCCTCTTCGGGGTGCGACGTGACGTGGCGTCAGTCCCCGGTCATCGCCGACGCGCTCACCCGCTGTCGATTCCCATCCGCGGACCACGTGACCTGTGCGGTCTCCGGAGGAGCGGACTCCCTCGCCCTGCTCGCACTGGCGGTGGCCAGTGGCAAGGACGTCACGGCCGTCCACGTCGATCATGGCTTACGGCCCGGGTCGGCGCGCGAAGCCGACCTGGTTCGTGAGGCCTGCACTCAGGTGGGGGCCACGTTCGTCGCTCGAAGCGTGGACGTGGTCGCCGGACCCAACGTCGAGGCCCGGGCGCGCACGGTTCGTTACGCGGTTCTTCCTCCCGACGTGCTCACCGGCCACACCGCCGATGATCGAGCCGAGACCATGTTGTTGAACCTGCTCCGCGGAGCGGGCATCGACGGATTGAGCGCCCTGCGCGACATCGGTGGGCCGAGTGGTTCGGTCGGGCACCCGCTGTTGGCGTTGCGTCGCTCGGAGACCGAGGCGGTGTGCGCGGTTCTCGGCTGGATTCCGTTCCACGATCCGAGCAACGACGACGAGCGACTGTTGCGCAATCGCATCCGCCACACCGTTCTGCCTCTCCTCGACGACGTGGCTGGGCGCGATCTGACGCCCATCCTCGCTCGGCAAGCCGCCTTGCTGGCCGACGACGCGGACTTTCTCGATCTCCTGGCCCGTGACATCGACCCCACCGACGCCAAAGCGTTGGCGGCCGCCCCGGTGGTTCTGGCCCGTCGGGCGGTACGGCGTTGGTTGGCCGAAGTGCACCCACCCGATGCCGCCAGCGTGGAACGGGTGCTGGCCGTGGCCCGCGGAGAAGCCGTGGCGTGCGAACTACCCGGGGGCGTCCGCGTCCAACGCAAAAATCAGCGCATCTCGATCATCCCCACCCCTGAACAGGGCTAATGTTCGGGCGTGCCGCCGAAGCTACGAGGAAAGTGGGCGCTGGGGATCACCCCCCGGAACTTCACCTGGATCCTGAAAGACCGTCTCGCGGTGTGCGAGCGTCCCGGTGGTTACGGCGACAACCACCGACGGGTTCGACGCCAGGAAGAGATCATCTGGATCCGTGAGAACCATTTCGGTTGCGTGATCAGCATCATCTCGGCCCCGCACAACCTGCACAACTACGACGAGCTGAGTGTCATCCACCAGCACCGCCCGTTCGACCCCGACAACGTGGACGACTGGGCCAAGGGCCTGTTCACCGAGTTGCGGCGTCTGCTGACCAGCAACGTCAAGGTGATCGTTCACGGCGACGAGGTGAGCGACCGCATCATGGGCGCCATGGCCGCTTTCGCCCGCTGGCACGGCCTGGTCGAGGACCCCACCGAGGCCATCGCCATCGGGGAACGCTTGGCCGGTCATCAACTGGACCCCGCCGCCCGCGCTCTCATCCTGCGGGCCCACGAACTGCGCTGATCGATGAGCGACAACCAGGGCCGGCGCGTGCTGGTGACCGGCATGGGCGGCCAATTGGGGTCGCTGGTGGCAGCCGAGTTGGAGAAGGAATCCTGGGTCGGCCGGGTCGTCGGCATCGACGCCGACCCGCCTCGTCGTCGTTTGTCGCGTTCGTCGTTCCATCTGATCGAACCGAGCGATGCCGAGCGGACCCGCGACGTGATCGAGGAACTCGACCCGCACGTTCTGATCCACCTCGCGGTCTGGGAACCCGACGCGCGCGTGAATCCCCCGTTGGCCGAGCGACACACGCGTGAGGCCGCCAGCTCCATCTTCTCGGCCGCGCGCGAATGTCCGTCGTTGCAACACGTCGTTCTCCGCTCGGGCATCGAGGTGTACGGCCGTGGTGGACATCGCGTGGACGTACCCGACGAGACCGCGCCCACCGCACCCACCTCCCAATACGGACGGATGTTGGTGCAGGTCGAACGATCCGCCGGTGATGCCTTCAGCACCACGGGTGCCGACGTCACCGCGCTCCGTCTGGCCCCGGTCATCGGGCCGCACATTCCCAGTCCACTCGGTCGACTTCTCCGTTTGCCCTTCGTGCCCTTCAACGTGTTGAAGCCGCCGATGTTCACCGTGTTGCACGAGGCCGACGCCGCGCGGGCCTTCGTGCTGGCCGCTCAGCGCACCATCGGACAACCCATCAACGTCGTGGCCGACGGCGAGATCAGTGGGTTCTCCGCCGTCCGACGTAGTCGCCACGTTCCCTTGCCATTGTTCGGACCCGAATGGACCATCACCCGACGTGTCGCTCACGTGTTCGGCGCACCCGTTCCCGAACACGTGATGGAAGTGCTGCACAACGGGCGGCGAGCCACCAGCGAGCGGTGTGGCCCGCTGTTGGGATGGGAGCCGACCCACAGCACCAACGACGTGATCGACTCGCTCTTCACGTGGGAAGGCGTGGTGCGCGTGCCGCCGAAACGAGCATGGGAGCAAGCGTCATGAGTTGGGCCATCGCCAGCGACGGAGCACGACTGCATTACGACGTGATCGGTCGCAAGAGTTCGCCCCCGGTGCTGATGATCCAGGGTCTCGGTGCCGACAAACATCTCTGGGATCTGCAACGATTCGTGTTGGCCACTCGCTATCGAGTGATCGCCCACGACAACCGCGGCGCGGGACGCAGCGACAAACCGATCGGTCCGTATTCACTGCCACAGATGGCCGACGATGCCATGGCCGTGCTCGACCATGCCGGCATCGAGAGCGCGCACGTGGTGGGGGCGTCGATGGGCGGAGCGATCACGCAATTGGTGGGCATTCTCCATCCGCATCGAGTCCGTTCGCTTTCGCTGGTGTGCACCTCGTGCAGCAACCACCAATGGCGACGCGATCTGTTGTCGTCGTGGGGTGATCTGGCGGTCGAAAAAGGCATGTCGGAGATGACCATGCAGGCCGCGCGTTGGGTGATCGGCCCGCGATCGTTGCGCCGTCTGTGGCCGGCCTTCAGTTGGCTCGGACCAGTGGCCACGTCGCGCGAAGCGCACGGATTCCATGCCCAGGTGCAGGCCATTCTCGACGCCGACGATTCACTCAGCACGTTGTTGGGACAGATCACCGCGCCCACCGCGGTGATCGTGGGTAATCAGGACATCCTCACGCCGCGTGGCGACAGCGAAGAACTGGCCGACCTCATCCCCACCGCCGAACTGACCGTGTTGTCCGGAGCCGCCCACGGCTTGATGATCGAACACGCCACCACCTTCAACCGCGTGCTCGGTGACTTCCTGACGCGGGCCGAGATGGTGTGGAAGTCGACCCAAGCATCCCCGGGCCGGCACTTGCGCGCCGTTCCCAACGCGTCATGACCCCACCTCGAGTCGTCGTCGTCGGTGCCGGACTGAGTGGTCTGACGGCCGCACGCACGCTGGCTTCACGCGGGTGGAGCGTCGTCGTTCTCGACAAGGGTCGCGGGGTGGGCGGACGCATGGCCACCCGCCGTATCACCACACCCGACGGCCGCACGGCGATCCTCGACCATGGTGCGCAGTTCTTCACCGTGCGCGACGAGCGATTCGCCGCGTTGGTGGGTGAGTGGGTGAAAGCCGGAGTCGTTCGAGAGTGGTGCCGCGGATTCACCACCGACGATGGTCACCCGCGTTACGTGGCCAACGGCGGCATGACCGCGTTGACCAAACACCTCGCCAACGGACTCGACGTGCGCACCTCGACGTTGGTGTTCGCCGTGAAACCCGGTGAGACATCCCGTTGGACGGTGGTCGTCGACGACGGATCCGAACTGGATACCGATGCCGTGGTGATGACGTGCCCGTTGCCGCAGTCGTATTCCCTCACCGTGACCACGGGCATCGAGTTGCCGAGCGAACTTTTGCTCACCGATTACGACCGCACCATCGGTCTGCTCGCGGTGCTCGACGGGCCATCGAACATCGCCGCTCCCGGCGGTCTGCAAAATCCCGACGAAGTGTTCTCGTGGATCGGCGACAACGCCGCCAAAGGCATCTCGACCGTGCCCGCGATCACGTTCCACGCCAACCCCGAATGGAGCGCCGCCCATTGGGACGACGATGCCGACACCGGGTTGGCGTTGCTCACCGCGGCCGCTTCGCCCTATCTCGGTGATGCCGCGATCTTGTCTCGCGAATACAAGAAGTGGCGATTCGCCACACCGAAGAAGTTGTGGCCCGAACCATTTCATGCGACGGCCGAGGGCTCCTTGGTGTTCGCGGGTGACGCGTTCGCCGGGCCCAAGGTGGAAGGCGCGGTGCTCAGCGGTCTCGCCGCCGGTGTGGTCGTCGCGGGCGCGTGACGCTCGCTATCTCTGGCGGAAGGGGTGGGATTTGAACCCACGGACGCTTGCACGTCGCACGCTTTCGAGGCGTGTCCCTTAGGCCGCTCGGGCACCCTTCCGCTGATCGAGGTTATCGGCGAGAGGCGAAGAACTGCTCGAGCAACGCCGCGGATTCGGCGGCCAGAACACCGTGCGTGACCGGCGGATTGTGGTTCAGGCG
>SYCH01000209.1 GCA_005787025.1 Actinomycetota bacterium
CTCGCGCCGCCGGTGCGCGCGTTGTTCGTGTACAACGGCAACCCCTTGGTGACCGCGCCGAACGCCGCGCTCACTCGCCGGGGTCTCGAGCGTGAGGACCTGTTCACCGTGGTGTCCGAACAGTTCGTGACCGACACCGCGCGATACGCCGACGTGATCTTTCCGGCCTGCACCCAGATCGAGCAGCTCGACGTGGTGCCGGCTTGGGGCCATCTCTATCTCGGCTGGAACCACCAGGCCATCGAGCCACGGGGGGAGAGCGTCCCCAACACCGAACTGTGGCGCCGATTGTCGCGGGCCATGGGATTCGTCGAGCCCGAGCTGTACGAGTCCGACGAGTCCTTGCTGGCGGGGGCTCTGCACGATCTCGACGTGGAGGCGTTGAAGCGTGACGGTTTCGTCCGTCTGTCGCTTCCCGAGGCGGTGTTGCCCTACGCGAACGGCAACTTCGCCACGGCGTCGGGTCGCGCGTTGTTGGCCAGTCGTTCGTTCTCCGCCATCGGGTTGCCGTCGGTTCCCACGTTCGTCCCGGGTCGCGAGACGTTGGCCGGCGACGCCGAGCTGCTGGGCCGTTATCCGTTGGCGATGATGTCGTCCAAGATCCACCAGCGTTTCCTGAACGCGTCGTATTCGCACCTCGAACACCATGTGGGTGCCGAGGGGGCCATCTATTGCGAGCTCGATCCGGCCGATGCGTCGGCTCGGGGAATTCGCGACGGCGATTCCGTGCGGGTGTTCAACGACCGGGCCACGTTGGTGGCCACGGCCCGCGTGAGTGAATCGGTGTCGCGGGTGCGTCCCGGTCTGGTGATCGTGCCCTTCGGATGGGTCGGCGAGCGCACGAACGACGGCAACACCGTGAACATGCTCACCAGTGACACGGCCACCGACTGGGGTGGGGGCGTGGCGTTCTACGACACGCTGGTGGAAGTGACTCGGGCCTGATTCGTCAGCTGGGTCGCTTGCCGGCGGTCGTGTCGCCGTAGTCGCCCACCAGGTTCACCAAGGTGCTCTCGTCGCAAGCCCAGCCATCGGCGGTGATCTCGGCGGTGTCGACGATGGCGCGATCGGCGTCGGTCGGTTCGATGGGCGGGTAGAGGCGCGTGAACGCCCCGTCTTTCACCGTGATCATCTGGTAGCACGGCGTCGGAACACCCAGTCCGGCTTGTGACGGAGCATGCAGGCCACCACCGGTCCACGTGGTGTAACTCTTGGCGGCCTCCATCACGCAGGCGCGCGAGAGCACCCCTTCGGCTTCGATGCAATCACGGGCCGCCGAGGCGAACAGCAACGACGCCGAGGCGGCCTGCATACCGAGGCCCGAGATCTTGCCGTCGGTGGTGTGGGTCTTCACCATGTCCACGTAGTCGCGCACGGCCTTCACGCGATCGGCTTCCTCCAGCAAGGTGAAGGCGGTGCGGATGACCACGCCGTCGACGCTGGCGCCGCCCCGCTCGACCAACACCTCGGCGTAGAAACCGGCGTCGGCCATGATGAGGTCGGGTCGGTAGCCGATCTCGTCCATCGCCTTGGTGAGCAGTGCCAACACTTCGGGCACGCCGACGAAGGCGACCGCCCGGACTCCCGCTGATTTCAGTTTCTGGGCGATCGGCACCCACGAGGTCTCGCCCAGCGAGTTGTAGGTGATCTGTTCGACCGTGGTGACACCGCCGACGATCTCGGCGGCCTCGATGTATTGCTGCGCGACGATCTGGGCGGTGGAGATGTCGGAGAACACGGTGGCGAAAGCGGTCATCGACTCGGGATAGACGGCGGTCGCCCACTTGAACCACCCGGCGTCCTTGCGATCCGAGGGGTTGGGCATGGCCGACACGAGGTTGTCCGACGAGGACTTGGCGGCACTCACGGTGAAACCGGCGAAGTCGATCATGTCGCACTCGTGGAAGCGGGGGAATTCCTGATCGTCGAAGGCCCAGCCGCCACCGACCATGGCGAACGCGTTGGTGCACACGTTCTCCATCTGGGCGGGCACCTCGAACAACTTGGCGTCGGCGTCGATCACCTCGAGCGGAAGGCCGGCGATACCGCCCTGGGCGTTGCACCACCCGGCGAAGGCCGCGGTGGCGTCGTACAACTCGGCGTTCAAGCCGGGCACGGCCACGTTGCCCTTGTCGGACGCGGCGGCGATGCGGATGACGTCGGTGGCGCCGCCACCTTCACCCTCGGCGACGGTCGGGGTGACGCCGTCGGGGGCCGGACCGCACGGCGACGGCACGTCACCGAAGGTGATGGCCTCGGCGGTCGGCGCGTCGGTGGACGGCGCGGCCGAATCGGTGGGCGCCGAGTCCGAGGGGGCGGCCGAGGTGGTGGAGACCTCGTCGCCGCGGTTGGAACACGCGGTCAAGGCGATCAGGGTGGAGGCCAGGAGAATGTTGCGGAGTTTCGACACGGCGACAGTCTGCCGAATCTCCCGGCGACTTGCTCGCTCGGTGGCGATGGGCGCACGCACCAATCGGCAATTACAGTCGCATCATCGGCGAGCCATGACGGGGGACGGCAATGCAGGTGGACATTCTCGATCGCGACATGTACCAAGGGGATCCGTATCCGACCTTGGCCTGGATCCGGAACAACCAGCCCGTCTATCGCGAC
>SYCH01000210.1 GCA_005787025.1 Actinomycetota bacterium
CGGCGTCGTCGGTGCCGGCGGCCGGATAGCGCACCGCGTTGGCCGGTCGTTCGGGATGCGCCGGATCGGCGATGTGCCACACCGCCACCGGCGCCTCGTCCACGCGACACACCGCCACGTGTCGCGAGTTCGGCGACCACCAGAAACCGCGGTAGCGATCCATCTCCTCGGCGGCCACGAACTCGGCCGAACCCCAACTCACCGTGTCGGGTTCGTCGAACAGTGCCGGTCCGGCCAACTCGAAACCGTGTTCGTCGTTCCCGTCGACGCTCACCACGCGCAACGAACGACCGCTCACGTGCGCCACCCATCGGCCGTCGGGCGAGAGTCTCGGGTCGAACACCGGCCCGACCGTGCGGATCTCGCGCACGTTCACTTGGTGCAGATCGCCCACGAACAGTCGTCCCGACAAGGTGCACACGAAGCGTGCGCTGTGGGCGTCGGTGGAGTAACTGGTGATACCACCGGCGCCCTCGCGCAGACGCTCGCGACGCGCGCGTTCCTCGGGGGGCAGATCCTCGGCGTCGTGGGCCCCCAGCATGACGTGCGGATCGGCCACCAAGGTCTCGTGTCCGGATTCCACGTCGAGCAACCAGAGTCGGTTCACGGGGTCGTCGCCGGCGTTGCTGCGCAGGAACACCACCTTGCGTCCGTCGTCGGACACGGTGATGTTGCGCGGCTCACCCAGGGTGAGTCGTTGGGTGCGCGCGTATTGCTGCGGGAACGAATCGGTGCTCATCGGTTCATGTCGGGGTGACGAGGATCTTGGCGTGCACCTCGGGGTTGCCCAGATCACGGAAAGCTCGCGGCACGTCGTCGATGCTCACGCGACCGGTGATGAGCGGCGACAGGTCCACCTTGCCCTCGGCGATGGAGTTCAACGCGTTGCCGAACTCGATCGGGCTGTAAGCCAAGGCGAACTGCAGGCTGAGTTCCTTGCCGATACCGAGCATGGGGTGCACCCGATCTTCTTGCATGCACGCGCCCACGATCAGAATGCGCGCGTCCTTGGGGGCCATGCGCATCGCCTGCTCGATCATGCCCGGCACGCCCACTGCTTCGAAAATGACGAGGGGCTTGTTGCCGTCGACGCGGCGCCAGGCCTCGATGGCCGGGGTGTCGCGCGGGTCCACCACCACGTCGGCCCCCAGGTGTTCGGCCAGCGCGCGACGGCGCGGTGAGTAGTCGGCGCCGATGATGGGCCCGATACCGCGCATCTTCAGTTCGGCGATGCAGGCCAGGCCGACCGGACCGAGACCGAGAATGAGGGCCGCGTCACCCTGAGCGATGCGACTCTTCTCCACCGCGTGCACACCGACGGCCAACGGTTCGGTCATGGCGGCCAGTTCGGGTGACAGACCGTTGGGCACCTTGATGCTCATCATCTCGTTGGCCACGATGCGCTCGGCGTAACCGCCCGGGTACTTGTTGCTGAAGCCGACGCCGTGGAGTCCTTGCTCGTCGAAGGTGACCGGGAAACTGACGATGACTTCGCCGGCCTTCAGGTTGTTCACGCCCGGCCCCACGTCGAGAACCTCGCAGCAGTACTCGTGGCCCATGACGGTGTCGAGGTGCGGTTCGAACATGATCGGCGAGCCCGGATTCGGTCCCGCGCCATCGGCGAGTTCCGCGCTCAGACGACGACTCTCTTCTCCGTGCACCAACAGGTGCAGGTCGCTGCCACAGATGCCGCAGGCCAACACGCGAGCGAGCACCTGGCCGCCGCCGGGCACCGGTTCGGGGATGTCGTCGACTCGCAGGGACCAATCTCGCATGACGGCGGCGCGCATGCGAGAACCCTACTTCCGAGTCGACCGACTGTCAGTGGCTGAAGTGGGCGATGGCCTCGCTCATCACGTCGAAGGCGGCCTCGGCGTCGACGGTCATCAGAACATCGCAGTTGCCGGCCTTGACCTCGCGCAGGTCGCGCTCGTCGATGAGCGTCATGCCGCGCGTGTGCGTGCCGTTCAGTTCGATCACCACGTGGGCGTTCTTGCGGGTGAACAACTCGGGGTGCGTCAGCACCATCACGGCCAAGGGGTCGTGCACCGCACCGCCGTCCATGCCGTGGTGACGACTCATGTACATGTTGGTGAAGAACTGCATCAGGTCGCCCATCACGTCGGCCAACTGGCCGGGCATGGCCTTCACCTCGTCGATGCGGGCCTGCGTGGCGCGGAACTGGTGCGTCACGTGCAACCCGGCCATGATCAACGGTCCGCCGTAGCGGTACACGATGTCGGCCGCCTCGGGGTCCACCCAGATGTTGAACTCGGCCGCCGTGGTGCGGTTGCCGAACGTGCCGCCGCCCATCAACGAGATACCGGCGATCCGTTTGGCGATGTCGGGTGCCAGACGCAGAGCCATCGCGATGTTGGTGAGCGGTCCGGTGGGCACCAACCACGCACCCTCGTTCGCGCGCACGGTGTCGATGATGAAGCCGACGGCGTCGGTTCCGTCGACGGTGCTGGTGGGTGCGGGCAGATCGGCGCCGTCGAGTCCGCTCTCGCCGTGCACGTAGGTGGCGTACTGCGGTTCGGCCACGATCGGACGCACGGCACCCTGATGCACCGGCACCTTCAGACCCAACAGATCCTTCATCACCAACGTGTTGTGGGTGGTGGACTCGATGGGCGCGTTGCCCGACACCGTGGTGATGCCGAGGATGTCGGTGTGGCGCGCGGCCACGATGATGGCCAACGCGTCGTCGTGGCCGGGATCGCAGTCGAGAATGATCGCGGGTTTGCTCATGTCCGTTCCTCCAGGGTCGCCTTCGTCAGATCAGCAACGTTCCGGTGTCGTCCAGACTCACCGCACGGCCGACCCACTCGCCCTCGCACATGCCGGACGCGGTGTCGCGGTCCTCGCTGATGCCCCAGGCGCGCGTGCCGTCGGCGCGCAGGCACGAGGCGATGGAACGCTCGGGGTTGCCGTCACGGTCGTGCATCACGGTGTAGGCCTCGATGGTGACCGCACCGGCCGACGCACCCACGTCGATCACGGTGCGACGCGGCATCGCGTCGACCTCGGCTTGCGGATACGCGTGGCGGAAACCGTGCGTCGGGGGAGTGGTGGAGTACACGCCGAAAGCGTGCTTGGTGGCGTAACCACCGTTACCCCACACCAACGCCTTCTCGTTGGTGCGTTGGCGTAGCTCGCCGACCACGGTGGCCACGGCGTGCATCACGTAGTTGTTCCACGGTCCGCCGGCGAACGACAAGCCGCCGGTGCGCGTCAGTTGTCGGTCCAGACCGAGACCCAACGACATCGCCCCCAATTGCACCGCCGACGGGAAGCACGAGTACAGGTCCACGATGTCGATCTCGTCGATGGAGGTCTCGCCCAACTCCAAAGCCATGCGCCCGCCCAACTTCACGGCCGGCGTCTCGGCGAAGGTCATGCGTTCGCTGATGTACTTGTGCTCGTGACAGTCGGTGCCGGCCACCGGGAAGACCCACTTGTCGCGCGACACGCCCAATCGCTCGGCGGTGGCCACCGAACACATGATGATCGCGGCCGACTGATCGACGTCGTTGTTCGAGTTCATCACCTTGGTGTAGGGCAGGCCGATCATGCGGTTGCGCGGACCGGTGGTGATGATCTCCTCGGGCGTCATCTCGTTGCGTATCCAGGCGTACGGATTGCCCGCGGCCACCTTGCTGAAGCCCGACCACAGACGCCCCAGGTGCGCGTTGTGTTCCTCGATGCCTCGGCCCGCGGCCGCGCGCAGCGCGGTCTCGAACATGGGGTAGGCCTGGATGGGGGCCACGATGCGTCGCGACAACTCGTATTCGTGGTTCATCACCAGGTCCTCACCCATGACGCGCGAGGGCTTCACGTCCTCGGGCACCACCGGCCACGGCAAGTCGACACTGGCCGCACGGGCCCGCTTGCGCGTACGCGAGGTTTCACCGCCGCACAGGATCACCAGATCGACGTCGCCGTTCTGGATTTCCAGCGAGGTGGCGTTGATGAGCGACTGCGTGCTGTTGCCACCCATGGTGGTGGCCACGGTCTCGCGCGTCTCGATGCCCAACTCCTCGGCGACGAAGCGCGCCGGGTCGCGATAGCGCCACGACAGGAAACTCACCACGCGGACGGAGTCCACGTTCGGCACCGCGTTCAGACCGGCGTCGGTGGCCGCGACACGGATGGCCTCGGCGATGAAGGGGACGGGCGCCAGGGCCGCGAGCGGGTCGTCGATTCGTTGTAGTTGTTGTCCGACGCCGACGATCACGGGGGTGCGGGGATCGAGAGCCACTCGGGAAACTTACCCGAGGTCGACGAAGGCGAACGAGGGCGCGACGATGACGAACCCTGAATTAGGGTGCGGTCATGTCGGCATCCTCATTGCGCATCGCCATCGGCTCCGATCACGCGGGCTTCGACCTGAAGCAACACCTGGTGGCCTTCCTCACCGCCGCCGGTCACGTGGTCGACGATCAGGGCACGCACTCCACCGAGAGTTGCGACTACCCGCCCATCTGCGCCGGCGTGGGTCGCACGGTGCGCGACGGCGCCGCCGACTTCGGCATCGTCATGGGGGGCAGCGGCCAGGGCGAGCAGCTGGCGGCCAACAAGGTGCGCGGCGTGCGGGCCGCGTTGTGCAACGACCTGTACACCGCGCGCATGGCTCGCGCGCACAACGACGCCAACGTGTTGTCGATCGGGGCTCGTGTGGTCGGCATCGGTCTCGCTGAGGAAATCGTCACAACGTTTCTTTCCACCGCCTTCGAAGGGGGTCGTCACGCCCGACGGGTGGCACAATTGACGGAACTCGAGAACGAGTTCTGAACAGCAAAGAGCCACCATGCCCTTCCCCTCCGACACCGACCCCGATCTCGAGATCGAGCGCCTTCTCGCCGACGAGTTCACGCGTCAGATCACAGGTCTGCAGTTGATCGCCAGTGAGAACTTCACCTCGCCCGCGGTGATGCACGCCGTCGGAAGCGTTCTCACCAACAAGTACAGCGAGGGCTACCCGGGCAAGCGTTACTACGGGGGCAATCAGGTGGTGGACTCCATCGAGGCCATCGCCATCGAGCGCGTGAAGGCGCTCTTCGGTGCCGATCACGCCAACGTGCAGCCGCATTCGGGCGCCAACGCGAACATGTGCGCTTATCAAGCGTTGTTGAACGCCGGCGACACGGTGCTGGGTCTCAGCCTCGATCACGGTGGTCACCTCACGCACGGTTCCCCCGTGAACGCCAGCGGCAAGCTCTACAACTTCATCCCCTACAAGGTCACGCCCGGTGACGAGCGCATCGACATGGATCAGGTGCGCGATCTGGCGTTGAAACACCGCCCCCGCATGATCGTGGCCGGCACCACCAGCTATCCGCGGCGTATCGATCCCGCGCCGTTCCGCGCCATCGCCGACGAGGTGGGTGCCTATTACATGTACGACGCGGCGCACCTGGCCGGCCTCATCGCCGGTGGGGCGTATCCCAATCCGGTTCCGTACGCCGACGTGGTCACCTTCACCACGCACACGACCCTGCGCGGTCCGCGCGGCGGTTGCATCTTGTCCACGGCCGAGCACGCCGCCGCCATGGACAAGGCGGTGTTCCCGGGTTGGCAGGGCGGACCGCTGGAACACGTCATCGCCGGCAAGGCCGTGGCCTTCCGCGAGGCCGCTTCCGACGCCTTCAAGGCCTACGCCCACCAGGTGGTGGCCAACGCCTCGGCCCTGGCCAACGCCCTGGCGCGCAACGGATTCCGCTTGGTTTCGGGCGGCACCGACTGCCACCTCATGGTGGTCGACCTGCGCCCCTTCGATGCCGATCTCACCGGCAAGGAAGCCCAAGCGGTGCTGGATCTGGCCGGAATCACGCTGAACAAGAACACCATCCCCGACGATCCGCGCAGCCCCTTCGTCACCTCCGGCGTGCGCATCGGCACCCCGTCGGTGACCACCCAGGGCATGAAGGAACCGCAGATGGACACCATCGCCGGCCTCATCGCCCGGGCCCTGCGCGACCGGTCCGAC
>SYCH01000211.1 GCA_005787025.1 Actinomycetota bacterium
CTCACGCCGTTGGCCGCGGCGGGAGTGATCGGCATCATGGTGGTCGCCATCGTCGTCGCGCACGCCAAGGTCGGCTTCTTCGTGTTCCTGCCCAATCAGGGATGGGAGTACTGCGCGACGATCGCCATCGGGGCCGCGGCGGTCGGCATCATGGGGCCCGGCGGCTGGTCCCTGGACAATTCCTTCGACCTGGTCGCCGAGGGGTGGACCGGTGCCGTGATCGCGCTCGCGGTCGGTATCGGTGGCGCAGTGCTCCAACTTCTCTCGTCCTACCGACCCACGGCATCCTGATGCCCGGTCGACGCTGGGTGCGGATCGTTCTCGGTCTCATCTGTCTCGGGCTGGCCGCGTTCTGGGTGTGGGCTCTGTTCTTTCCGCCCACCAAGGAGTCCGTCGTTCTCATCTCGGACCGTTCGTGGTCCGAACGCGCCGAAGCGATTTGCCGTGAAGCGAACCTCAGCCGCGACGAATTGATGGACTTGACGCGCATTGAAGAAGCCGGCTCGGACGCCTTGACACGTCGTGCGGACATCATCGACGAAGCCACCGAGATCGTCGAGGGAATGGTGGACGAGATTCTCGTGATGAAACCGACCGGAACCGAGGACGCCCGATTGGTCGAGACGTGGGAGAAGTTGTATCGCACCCTGATCGACGATCGTCGCCTCTACGCCGACGAACTGCGGGCCGGCACGAACGAGCCGTTCGCCGAAACCATGATCGAGTCTCCGGTCAGCTCCTACCTGAACGACTTCGCCACCGGCAATCGCATGTTGTCGTGCAAGGCGCCGATGGATTTGGCCGTCTGACACTTTTCATCCCACGCTTCGCCACTCCCCGTCCAGGTACCGTCGAATGACCTTGGCGGGTGAACCCACGGCGACGCTGTACGACGGGACGTCGCCCGTCACCACACTGTTGGCCCCGATGACGACGTGGTCACCGATGGTCGCTCCGGGCAGAATCACCGAGCCGTACCCGATCCAGGAGCCGTCGCCGATCCTCACGGGCTTTTCCGGCATCGACTGGGCGCCGATCGGACGGGTCACGTCCTCGTATCCGTGGTTCTGATCGGTGACGTAGACGTTGTGCCCCGTCCAGACGTCGTCACCGATGGTGATGGAGAAGTGACCGACGATCGCACTCCCCTTACCGATCAGACAGCGATCCCCGATGCTGACGACCGGATCGGTGATGCACTCCTGCCCGGGGGTCATGCCGGCCGACAGGGTGCACTGGGGACCGATCATGGTTCCGGATCCGATGTGGATGTATCGCTCGTTGTAGATGGTGTTCGGTGGGTAACAGATCACGCTGTTCACCCCGAAGCGCCCGAAACGTCGACCCCGAGGTGTCCCGGCACCGATGGCTCCGGCTTGAAACACCAGTTCGGTGAGGGGATGCACGAACCGCGCGAGCATCTTGACCAAGTAGCGCCGACCGCGGCCGGTCGCGGGGGGCACCAAGGCCGGGCGGGACACGCCGAGAGGTTACCCAACGCGATTCGACGAATCCGAGGTGTCGGGACTCGGATGTCCGGTTGTCACTTTCTGGTCGGAAATCACATTTTCACCGGTCTCGGGCGGTGTCCGGAACGACGCTGGTCGCTAGTTTGCCAGCGCTGGCATCGAGTGTCGAGTCACCGCGGTGGCGTTGAGAGGTTCGGAGTTCCGATGAACGAACGCAAGAAGGTCACGGTTCCCGACCTCGGTCGGTGGCGCGAATCTGGCCGTCGCGTCTCGATGATCACCGCCTACGACGCCATGTTCGCCCGCATCGTCGATGAAGCCGGAGTCGATGTGATCCTGGTTGGTGACTCGGTCGGGATGGTCGTTCAAGGACACTCGAACACGATTCCGGTCGACCTCAGCGAAATGGTGTACCACACTCGCAACGTGGCCCGAGCCGGTACGAAGGCCCTCGTGGTCGGCGATCTCCCGTTCGGTTCGTATCAAGCCAGCAGTCAGCAGGCCGTCGAATCGAGCATCGCCTTGACCAAAGCCGGAGCGGAGTGCGTCAAACTCGAGGGCGGAGTTCATGTGGCCGATGCGATCGCGGCCATCACACGAGTCGACATTCCCGTCATGGGCCACATCGGATTGACACCGCAAAGTTTTCACCGGATGGGGGGCCACAAGGTGCAGGGTCGGGTCGAGGGATACGAGGCGGGTAGTCGGAACCGGTTACTCGAGGATGCGTACGCCGTGGAACAGGCCGGGGCATGCGCCGTCGTCATCGAGGGGGTCCCGATGGAACTGGCCGCCGAGATCACCATGAAGGTCGGAATCCCCACCATCGGCATCGGCGCCGGAAACGGCTGCAACGGACAGGTGTTGGTCCTGCACGACGTCCTCGGTTTGTCGGACTCGAATCTGAAGTTCGTCAAGCACTACGCCGACCTTCGCCGCACGTCCATTTCGGCGATCAAGCAATACGTCGACGAAGTCAGTTCCGGCGCTTGGCCGGACGCCGATCACTCCTTCACGTGAGCGTGATCTCGGCCCTCACTCCCGCCGATGTATCGCTTGCTCTTCGACCACATCGCTTGAAGTCACGGAGCATCGGTCTCGTGCCGACCATGGGTGCACTCCACGGCGGCCATCGAACGTTGATGGAACGGGCGCGCGAGGAGTGTGACCACGTGGTGGTGAGCATTTTCGTGAACCCCACGCAATTCGACAACGCGGAGGATCTGGCGCGATATCCGGCCACATTGTCCACCGACCTCGAGATCTGC
>SYCH01000033.1 GCA_005787025.1 Actinomycetota bacterium
CCGTCCGACGATGGTGACGACGACTTCGACGTCCCGTCGTTCTTGAAGTGACCCGGCGGGCGACGTGCCCGCGTTCGTTCATGTGGTCGAACGACCCGACGTGCGAATCGCTCACTCCACGCGATTCGATGGAGACTCTCATCCCCGCTCACCGCTGAACCACGCGAATCGTCGGATGTTGTCGGCACGGCCCTGGACTCAATTGACCGAGGATCACGGAGTGGTCGTGCGTGAGGTGGACGGGTCCGGCGTTCACGATGGTTCGACTGGCGACGTGCTGCTCACCCGAGCGAACGATGCGGTGCTCGAAGCGCACATCGGTGCGTGTTGCTACGAGTTCGGTGGTG
Source organism: Actinomycetota bacterium (assembly GCA_005787025.1). Lineage (GTDB taxonomy): Bacteria > Actinomycetota > Acidimicrobiia > Acidimicrobiales > Ilumatobacteraceae > Casp-actino8. The sequence goes on from SYCH01000033.1 coordinate 348, forward strand.
AGGACCTGAGCGAGATGGAACGCGCGTTCGGGTCGCACGTTCGGGTGAACGATCGAGCAGGGCGGGAAGCACTGGACATGGGTGCACTCGTCTCGGTCGAGTTGACGCGAGTGGCTCCCGGCGTTCGCATCATCGACGTCGGACTGTGCACGGGATGTCGAGCGGATCTGTTCTTCTCTCATCGCGCGCGTGTCGACGAGCAGCGTCACGTGCTGGCGGTGTGGAGGCAAGTGGCGTGACGGTCGAACCGGGGGCGATCGATGCATCCGCGATCGCGGTGCGATACCGAACCTTGGTCGACGAGGTGCGGGCGGTCGGCGGTGAGCGGGTGCGCATCGTGGCGGTCACCAAGACCTTTCCACCCGAGGCGATCGCGGCGGTGGCCGGCGCTGGCTGCGCCGGCATCGGGGAAAACTACGCTCAGGAGTTGGTCGACAAATGGGGCCGATTCATGGCCGGGGTCCACGATGGTTCGGTTCCCGAGGTGCATTTCATCGGTGGACTGCAGTCGAACAAGGTGCGTTCGCTGGCTCCGATCGTCGATGTGTGGCAGTCCGTCGATCGCGAATCGGTGGTGGCTGAAATCGCTCGCCGTCGCCCCAGTGCTCGAATCCTGGTGCAGGTGAACGCCACCGGCGAACCGGACAAGGCCGGGTGCAACCCCGCCGATGTCGAGTCGTTGGTGCTGGCGGCGGCGACTGGCGGCCTCGTCGTCGAGGGTCTCATGACCGTCGGCCCCACCGACGGCGACCCCGAGCGCACCCGTTCGGCCTTTCGGGCGGTGGCGTCGATGGCCGCGCGGCTGGGACTGGCCGAACTCTCGATGGGGATGTCCGGGGATTGGCGGCTGGCGGTGGAGGAGGGATCGACACTGATTCGGGTGGGCTCGGCGATCTTCGGTGAGCGTCCACCTCGCACGGCCTGACCCCGACTATTCTGAACTCGATGTCGATTTTCAGAAAAGCAATGGACTATCTCGGTTTGGGCGAGGACGACGCGTACGACGATTACGACGATCAGGACCAGTCCGATCGTTCGGGTGGAGTGGCGCGTCCCGACTCCCGTCGTGGTGATTTCGATGACACCGGCTCGCGGCCGGTCGTCCGTCAGGTCACGCCGCGTGACACGGACCCGATTCCGCCCCGTCGCATGGGTGTCGATGATTCGTCCATTCAGCCCCGCCCGGTGTCGGGTCGTCCCTCCTCGTCGGTGCGCACGATCGGTGGCGGTGCTCAGGGCGATCCGCACACGGTGAAGGCCATCCGCTTCAACGACATTCAGGAAGTCGCCAACCGCTATCGCGACGGCCAACCCGTGATCCTCAACACCGAGGGATGCGACGACGACGTGGCCCGTCGCATGATCGACTTTTCGAGTGGGCTCTGCTACGCGTTGCACGGCAAGATCGAGAAGGTGGCCCGGGGCGTCTACTTGTTGAAGCCGGCTCCGCGCCCGAACGCCGATTACTGATCCGTGCGCAACCTCCTCGCGACGCTGATCTCCCTCTTCACGATGGTCATCTTCGTGCGGGTGATCCTCTCGTGGTTTCCGTCGCGCGGCGGAGCGATGGATGCCGTGCGGGACTGGACCGGGCGCATCACCGAACCGGTGTTGGGCCCGGTGCGTCGTGTGCTGCCATCCATGGGCGGTCTCGACCTGTCGCCGTTGGTGGTGTTGCTGGTGTTGCAGGTGGTGCGCGCGAACATCCGGTGAGCCCCTGCCGGTAGCCTGAGATCGCCGCGACACCCCATTTCACCATGACCTCCCGCCCGTATCCCGCCATCGACGCCCAACCGAACTTCCCGGACATCGAGGCCGCCACGCTGGCCCGATGGGCGTCGGATCGAGCCTTCGAGACCTCGGTTCGGAACCGCGCCGCGGGTGAGGGTGCCGACAACGAGTTCGTCTTCTACGACGGCCCGCCGTTCGCCAATGGTCTTCCGCACTACGGCCACCTGCTCACTGGGTTCGTGAAGGACGCAGTACCGCGGTATCGAACCATGCGCGGTCAGAAGGTCGAACGGCGATTCGGTTGGGACTGTCATGGTCTACCCGCCGAGGTGGAAGCCGAGAAACAGTTGGGTATCTCGGGTCACCCCGAGGTCGCCGCGTTCGGTATCGAAAAGTTCAACGACTATTGCCGCACATCGGTGTTGCGCTACACCAGCGAGTGGGAGCGCTACGTCACGCGTCAGGCGCGTTGGGTCGACTTCGAGAACGATTACAAGACCCTCGACCTTCCCTACATGGAGAGCGTCATGTGGGCCTTCAAGACCCTTCACGACAAGGGTCTGATCTACGAGGGCTATCGCGTGCTCGCGTATTGCTGGCGCTGCGAGACACCGCTCAGCAACACCGAGACCCGGATGGACGACGTGTATCGCGATCGCCAAGACCCGGCCTTGACGGTGCGCTTCGCGTTGGAGACGGGGGAGAGCCTGTTGGCCTGGACAACCACGCCGTGGACCCTGCCCTCGAATCTGGCATTGGCCGTGAACCCCGACGTGGACTATGTGATTGTCGAGTCGAACGGGGAGAGGTCGATCCTGGCCGAGGCGCGACTAGGTGCCTACGAACGCGAATTTGATGGTGCCGTGCGGGTGGGCACCGTGCGCGGGGCGGATCTGGTGGGGCGCTCGTATCGTCCGCTGTTCGGCTACTTCGCCGACACGCCGAACGCGTTCCGCGTTCTCGCCGGAGACTTCGTCACCACCGAGGACGGAACGGGTGTGGTGCACATGGCCCCCGGTTTCGGTGAGGACGACCAATTGGCCTGTCAGGCCGCCGGCATCGACGCGGTGTGTCCCATGGACAGCCACGGGTGTTACACGGCCGACGTCACCGACTGGGCGGGCCAACACGTCTTCGAGGCGAATCCCGCGGTCATCAAACACTTGAAGTTGGACGGTGCCGTCGTGCGGCACGACACGTATTCGCACTCGTATCCGCATTGCTGGCGTTGCGCCGAGCCCTTGGTGTATCGCGCCATCTCCTCGTGGTTCGTGGAGGTCACGGCCATCAAGGACCGCATGGTCGAACTGAATCGACAGATCACGTGGGTGCCCGAGCACCTGAAGGAGGGCTCGTTCGGAAAGTGGATCGCCAACGCCCGCGATTGGTCCATCAGCCGCAATCGATTCTGGGGTTCGCCCATCCCGGTATGGAAGAGCGACGATCCCGCCTATCCGCGCCTCGACGTCTACGGAAGCATCGCCGACCTCCAGCGTGATTTCGGCACCACCATCACCGATCTGCATCGGCCCGCCGTGGACGACCTCGTGCGTCCCAATCCCGACGATCCCACCGGAAAGTCGATGATGCGGCGCGTGCCCGAGGTTCTGGACTGCTGGTTCGAGAGTGGCTCGATGCCCTTCGCCCAGGTGCACTATCCGTTCGAGAACACCGAATGGTTCGAACAGCACTATCCCGGGGACTTCATCGTCGAGTACATCGGTCAGACCCGTGGTTGGTTCTACACCTTGCACGTTCTGGCCACCGCTCTGTTCGACCGCCCGGCGTTTTCCACCTGCGTCAGTCACGGCATCGTGCTCGGTGACGACGGACAGAAGATGTCGAAGAGCCTGCGTAACTATCCGGATCCCATGGTGGTCTTCGACACCTATGGCGCCGACGCCATGCGGTGGTACCTGCTGTCGTCGGCCATTTTGCGCGGAGCCGACTTTTCGGTGACCGAGGCTGGTATCCGCGAGACCGTTCGCCAGGTGTTGTTGCCCTTGTGGAACTCGTGGTACTTCCTCGGCTTGTACGCCAACGCCGAGGGCGTGAGTGGCACGGTGCGCACCGACTCCGGGCACGTCCTCGACCGGTACATCCTCGCCAAGACATCTGACCTGGTCGCCGCGGTCACCCGTGATCTCGACGCGTACGACCTCTTCTCGGCCTGTGCCAACACCCGCGACTTCCTCGACGTGCTCACCAATTGGTACATCCGTCGTTCGCGTGATCGTTTCTGGGTCGGTGATGCCGACGCGGTGGACACCTTGCACACCGTGCTCGAGACGTTGTGTCGGGTGGCCGCACCGTTGTTGCCCTTGGTCAGCGACACCGTGTACGAGGGGCTCACCGGAGAGGTCAGTGTGCACCTCACCGATTGGCCGCGGGCGAGCGATCTTCCGGCCGACCCCGAACTCGTGACGGCGATGGACCGGGTGCGCGAGGTGTGCTCGTCGGCACTCTCGGTTCGCAAGGCTCACTCTCGTCGGGTGCGCTTGCCGTTGACCGAGTTGAAGGTCTCACATCCCGATGCCGAAACCCTGCGACCATTCGTCGACATCATCGCCGACGAGGTGAACGTCAAGAGGGTCGTGTTGTCGGCGGAACAGGAGTCGGGAGCGACCGCGGTTCTGCAGGTGATTCCGGGCGCTCTCGGTCCACGCCTGGGAGGGCGCACCCA
>SYCH01000034.1 GCA_005787025.1 Actinomycetota bacterium
ATCGGGCCACCGTCGACAGCCTCGGGAGCCACGTGTCCGATGCAGAATCCCCACGTGCCACCGCTGAATCGACCGTCGGTGATCAGCGCGCAGTCAGCACCGCGACCGGCGCCCTTCAACGCGCCGGTGATGGCCAACATTTCGCGCATACCCGGGCCGGCCTTGGGGCCCTCGTAGCGAATGACGAGCACGGTGTTCGGTTGGATCTCTCCGGCCATGATGGCGGCCATCGCCCCGTCTTCGCCGTCGAACACGCGGGCGGCGCCCTCGAAGAGACGCTGTTCGGCGGTGAGACCGGCCACCTTCACCACGCTTCCGAGCGGTGCCAGCGAACCACGCAGGACCAGGATGCCTCCCTCGGCGTTGATCGGTTGCGACAACGGGTGAACGACCACGCCATCGGGTGACGGTGGCGCGATGTCGGCCAGGTTCTCGGCCATGGTCTTGCCCGTGCAGGTGAGCACGTCGCCGTGCAACAACCCGGCATCGAGCAGATGCTTCAACACCACCGGCACTCCCCCGACCCGATGCAGATCGGTCATGTGGTACTTGCCACCCGGCTTCATGTCGGCGATGTGGGGAACCTTGGCCGCGATGCGGTTGAAGTCCTCCAACTCCAACGGCACGCCGGCCTCGGCGGCGATGGCCAACAGGTGCAGAACGGCGTTCGTGCTTCCACCCAAGGCGTTGGTGATGGCGATGGCGTTCTCGAAGGCCTTCTTGGTGAGGATGTCGCGCGGGCGAAGTCCGAGACGCAACATGTTCACGACCGCCTCACCAGCCAGCCGCGCGTCGTCCTCACGACTGCGATCGACCGCCGGTGCCGAGGCGGAACCGGGCAATGACAAACCGAGCGCTTCACCGATGGACGACATGGTGTTGGCGGTGAACATTCCACCGCACGCGCCCTCGCCCGGACACGCCGCCTTCTCGATCGCGGTCAGTTCCTCGGTCGTGATGGTTCCGGCCGCACAGGCGCCGATGGCCTCGAACACCGTCGTGATGTCGATGTTCTTCCCGTCGTGCCGGCCGGGCAAGGTGGAGCCGTTGTAGACGAACACCGCGGGCAGGTTCAGGCGGGCGATGGCCATCATCATTCCTGGCATGCTCTTGTCGCAGCCGCCCGTGGCCACCAGACCATCGAGACGCTCGGCGTGCATCACCGCTTCCACCGAATCGCAGATGACCTCGCGACTCACCAGTGAGGCGCGCATGCCCTCGTGACCCATGGAGATTCCGTCGCTCACGGTGATGGTGCCGAACTCCAGCGGCACGCCCCCGGCGGCGCGAACACCGATCTTGGCCGCCTCGGTGAGCCGACGGATCGACATGTTGCAGGGCGTGATCTCGTTCCACGACGAGGCCACACCGACCTGGGGCTTGTCCCAGTCGTCGTCGGTCAGGCCCACGGCGCGCAACATGGCCCGCGAGGCCGCCTTCTGAATGCCGTCGGTGACGTCACGGCTACGGGGCTTGACGTCGACCGGGGTTCCGGTGGGACCAGCGGAGGGTTGAGAGGCCATATCCGCAGGTTATTGGTCAAGAGGCACGGCGGAGAAGAAAAGTTGTTAGGTATGCCTAACAATTGTTAGGCTCCCCTAACAGAGGACGAATTCCCCTCGCAACGTTCGTCGCCCGACTCGCAGCAAGGACCACCATGAGAATTTGCCCGCCGCGCACGTCCCTCGCGATCCTGGTGAGCCTCACCCTCGTCGGCCCGCTCGCCGCATGCGGTGGCGGCGATTCGTCGACATCGGACGGCACGGTCGCCCCCGCCACCACCAACACCGATGACACGAATCCATGCGACGCAGTGAACGGATCACTGACCGTGTACTCCGGTCGTAGCGAGAAGTTGGTCGCCGATCTGTACGCCCAATTCACCAGCGAGACCGGGGTGACCATCGAAGCTCGCTACGGCGACAGCGGTGAGTTGGCCGGCCAGATTCTGACGGAAGACTCGGCCACCCCCGCCGATGTGTTCTTCTCCCAGGATGCCGGTGCACTGGGAGCGGTGTCACAGTCCGGACTGTTCGACGAACTTCCGGCCGGCACTCTCGAGCGCGTGGCCAGCGAGTTCCGCTCCGTCACGAACGACTGGGTGGGTGCCAGTGGTCGCGTGCGCGTGATCGTGTACAACCCCGAACTGGCTCCGACGCCGCCGACATCGGTCGACGAATTGCTCGACCCGTCATGGAAGGGCCGGATCGGTTTCGCCCCCACCAACGCATCGTGGCAATCGTTCGTCACCGCGCTTCGCGTGTCTCGTGGCGAGGATGCGGCTCGCAATTGGTTGGAGGACTTCGCCGCCAACGAGCCGGTGGCCTTCGAGAAGAACGCCGCCGTGCGTGACGCGGTGAACGCCGGCGAGGTGTCCCTCGGGCTCGTGAACCACTACTACCTGTTCGAGAAGATCGCCGCTGAGGGCGCCGACGTCGTGGTGGCCGAGAACCAGTACCTGCCCGGTGACATCGGTGGACTCGTCAACGTCGCCGGCGCGGGTGTTCTCGGCAACTCCGACAACGTCGACGCGGCGCAAGGTTTCGTGTCCTACCTCGTCTCCGATGCCGGCCAGGAGTACTTCGTCGCGAAGTCGTTCGAGTATCCGCTCGTCGAAGGCATTGCTCCAGCCGACGGGCAACCCGATTTCGACGAGCTGGATCCCCCGACCATCGATCTGTCGGACCTCTCCTCGATCGCCGAGACGCAGGAACTGTTGGCCGACGTCGGACTACTCACGCTCTGACGGCACACTGCTTCCGTGTCATTACTCCGAGGATCGCCCTGGCGCTCGAAACTGCCGGCACCGTTGGTCATTCCCGCGGTGCTGGCGGCCTTGGCGTCGCTCGCGCCTCTCGCTTATCTGGTCGATGTCGCCTTCGATCGCGGTGCGGTTTATCTCTGGGACGAACTCTGGCAACGACGCACCCTCGATCTGGTGGTGCGAAGCGGATTCCTGGCCGCCTGTGTGACCATCGCGAGCGTCCTCATCTCGATACCCCTCGCCTGGGCCGTGATCCGCAGCGATTTGCGCGGTCGTCGATGGTGGCGCGTCGCATTGGCGCTTCCACTGGCGATTCCGAGTTATCTCGCGGCCTTCGCCTGGATCAGTTGGGAGTCGTCCTTGGCCGGATTCTGGGGTGCGTTCCTGGTTCTGACCGCCGTGTCGTACCCGTACGTCTACCTACCCCTCACCGCGGCATTCGGTCGACTGGATCAATCGCTCGACGAGATCGCCACGATTCACGGCAAGGGTTCGGTGCCCCGCTTGATCGTGTTGGCCGCCCGCCAATGCCGGGGCACCATCGCCGCCGGGTCACTGTTGGTCGCGCTCTACGTTCTCAGCGACTTCGGGGCCGTGGCCACCATGCGTTACGACGCGTTCACCTGGGTGATCTACGGCGCGTATCGAGCGGGCTTCAACCCCACTCGTGCGGCCGTGCTGGCGGTGGTGTTGGTGCTGATCGCGTTGATGTTGGTGGCCGCCGAAGCGGTGGCCCGCGGACGCGTGGTCTCCACCATGACCCCGCGCGCCGTCGCGAAGCCACGCCCCATCCGACTTCGATCCCTGGCCGTCTGGTTCCATGCGGTCATCGTCACCTTGGTCGGGCTCGCCGTGCTGTTCCCCATCTGGCGCATCCTCGTGTGGGTGTCGGCACACGGTGCCGAGGATGGCCTCGGCGACGTCGCCTCGGCTTTGTGGGGTTCGGTCCGCTACTCACTCGTGGCCGCCTGCATCACGGTGCTCGTCGCTCTGCCGATCGGACTTCTGGTGGCGCGCTACCGAAGTCGCACCTCGTTGTTGCTCGACCGCGCCACGTACATCACCCACGCGTTGCCCGGCATCGTGGTGGCGATCTCCATGGTCTTCATCGGAGTTCGATTCCTCCGCCCGGTGTACCTGGAATCACCACTCCTGGTGCTGGCCTACGTGGCGCTCTTCCTCCCGGTGGCCGTGGGTGGGGTCCGTTCGAGTGCCGAACAGATTCCCCTTGGCCTGGACGACGTCGCGCGTTCACTCGGCAGCGGGCCGATGTCGGTGATCCGCCGCGTCAATCTTCCACTCATCGCCCCGGGAATCGCGTCGGCCACCGCACTCGTCACGCTGGCGGCGATGAAGGAATTACCGGTCACCATGCTGCTTCGCCCCACGGGCACCGAAACCTTGGCAACGCGTCTGTGGACCCACACGTCGGTGTCGGATTACGCCGCGGCCGGTCCGTACGCTTTGGCCATCATCATCTTCGTGGCGATCCCCACCGCCGTCGCCACCCTGGAACGTTGACCAAAATCGCATGAACACGACTCCCATCCTGCGCCTCACCGACGTGTCGAAATCGTTCGATTCCACGGCGGTTCTCTCGGGTGTCTCCTTCGACGCACCGAGCGGCAGTGTCACCGCCGTTCTCGGTCCGTCCGGACAGGGCAAGACGACTCTCCTGCGTCTCATCGCGGGCTTCGAGCGCGTCGGCGCCGGCCGCATCGAGATCGACGGCGAGGTGGTCGGCTCGTCCGACGTCCACGTGCGACCCGACCGGCGCGGTGTCGGCATCGTGCCCCAGGAGGGTGCGCTGTTCCCCCACCTCGACGTGGCGGGCAACGTCGGCTACGGCTTGCCCAAGGGCAGTCGTGATCGCATCGACGAGATGATCCACCTGGTCGGGCTGTCCGGCATGGGTTCGCGTCGACCCTCGGAGATCTCGGGCGGTCAGCAACAACGGGTGGCTCTGGCCCGCGCCCTGGCACCGGCCCCGCACCTGGTGCTGCTCGACGAACCGGTCTCGGCTCTCGATGCCGGATTACGCGCCGGCATTCGCGACGAGGTGATCGGCATCCTTCGCGCCGCCGGCACCACCACGCTTCTGGTCACCCACGATCAAGAGGAGGCAATGTCGATCGCCGATCACGTCGTCGTTCTGCTCGGCGGCGTGGTGGCCCAGCAAGGGGCTCCCACCGACATCTACGAGCGCCCGGCGTCGGTGGAGGTGGCGAGATTCATCGGCGACGCGAACCTCCTCGTGGCTCGCTCCGACGGCAACTCGATCACCCACGTGCTCGGGAGACAAGATTGCGACATCGCCGCCGGACCGGCGACCGTTCTGATTCGACCCGAGCAACTGGGCGTGTCGAGCGACGGAGTGCCCGGTGTCGTCGAACGACGCGCGTACTACGGGCACGACGGCACCATCGGCGTGCGACTCGAGAACGGCGAATTCGTGTCGGTGCGGGTGAGCGTCGACGAACTGGCACCGGTGGGAGCCCTGATCAACGTGGCCATGCGCGGGCGCGCGACCGTTTTCGCGGGCTGAGCCCCGACCTACTTCTTGCGGCCGAA
>SYCH01000212.1 GCA_005787025.1 Actinomycetota bacterium
CCCGAACCGGTTCCGACGTGCGACTTCGTATGACTTGGGGTGAACGAGGGGATTCGAACCCCCGGCCTTCAGGGCCACAACCTGACGCTCTAACCGACTGAGCTACGCCCACCATGTATTCGCTCATTCTGCCAGATCAGGTGCGGATTCGCACCGCCCGTGAATGTTGGGGACTCCCGCTGAGTTCCGTCTCGGAGCCCTGCTATCCTGATCACAACCTCGAAGGGGTGTTTAACCGTGTCAACCACGGAATCTTCAGTCAGCGCAACTCGTCGCCTCGGCGATCGGGCCAAGCAAATCACCGCCCGCGAGATCGCTCTCTATTCGGAGCGAACCGCCGGTTCCCGCCGCGCGAACGAGCGTGCCAGAAAGGTCTTGCCGCTCGGAGTGCCCTCCAGCTTCCAGGCCTACGATCCGCATCCCATCGTGGTGAAGCGAGCCGACGCCGCCTACATGTGGGACGTCGACGGCAACGAGTACATCGACTACGACATGGGATTCGGTGCGCTCTTCAGCGGGCACATCAACCCGGTCGTGCGCCGCGCGGTGGACGAGCAGCTCGCCAACGGCACATTATTCGTGACCCCGTGCGAACTGAATGCGGACGTGGCCGAGTTGTTGGGAGAGCGGTACGGGTTGCCGATGTGGCGCTTCACCAATTCGGGCACCGAGGCCACCATGGATGCAATTCGCGTGGCTCGTGGCGCCACTGGACGCGACAAGATCGTCAAGGTCGAAGGCGGGTATCACGGGCACCACGACGAGGTCATGATCTCCATGAAGCCCAAGCTCGAGGATGCCGGCCCCGCCGACAACCCGACCTCGGTTCCGAGCACCGCCGGCGTGACCAAGGCGGTCCTGTCCGACACCATCGTCGTGCCGTACAACGATCCCGAGGCCCTCGAGCGCGCGCTCCGCAACGACGACGTCGCGTGTTTCATCGTCGAACCGGTCATGGAGAACATCGGCATCTGTCTGCCCGACCCCGGCTACCTGCAGGCGGTCCGTGAAATCACCCAACGTCACGGAACGCTTCTCATCTTCGACGAAGTCAAGACCGGGATCACCGCCGGTTGGGCCGGCGCCACCGGAGCGCTCGGAGTCACACCGGACTTGGTCGCGTTGGCCAAGTCGATCGGCGGCGGCTTGCCCCTCGGTGCGTTCGGTGGCAAGCGCGAGTACATGGATCAGATCACCCTCGGTCGCGTCATCCATCTCGGCACGTACAACGGAAACCCGTTGTGCATGGCCGCGGCCAAGGCCGTGCTGTCCGAGGTGTGCACTCCGCAAGCGACCGCGGCCGCCATCGGTCGCAACAAGATGCTCGTCGACGCGTGCAACGACATCATCGACGACGCCGGCCTTCCCGCCCACACCATTCAATTCGGGGCGAAGGGTTGCGTCACGTGGGCCCCTGAACCCATTCGCAATTATCGCGATTACAAGGCCACCGATCTCGATCTGGCGTTCGCTCAATGGATTCACGGCATCAACCGCGGAATCCTGTTGCCACCGGGGCTCGACGAGCAATGGTTGATCTCCATCATGCACACCGAGTCCGATGCGATGCGTTACGCCGACGTGTTCGCGGACTTCGTCGATGAACTGACCAAGTGACGAACGAAGCGCCGACGCTGGCGCGCATGTTGTGTCGCGCGTCGATGCGTCGTTGTCCACGATGCCGTGATCGCCGCGCGTGGTTCGGGTCGTACTTTCGGCAAGGGGAGCGTTGTGTCGGTTGTGGTTTGCGACGTACGCGCGGTATCGACGGCCACGAGTTGGGCTCGATGACCATCGCGATCACGTTGAACATCGGCCTCATCATGGTGGCGATGGCCATCGCCGTGGCTTTCACCATTCCGGACGTGCCGGTGGTGACGCTGTACGTGGTGTTGACGATTGCGGCGTTGGTGATCCCGGTCGGCACGTGGCCGATCACGCACACTCTGTGGTCGGCCATCGACATTCGGGTCCGGCCCGTGTCGGACGAAGAAGCCGCCGACGCCCAATCGTGGGTGAGCACCCACCGCCACCACGCCCGCTGAGCAGGGCAAACATCTGTTCGTTTCGGCAATGCTTGACCGAACACTCGTTCGTAGTTACGCTCCTGTCATTCGCCAAACTGCGAGGTCACAGGCCTCTCGAAAGCCTGCCACACCCCGTCCGTACGGTTGTCAGAGTCAGAACGAACCCAACCAGAACACACCAGAACACACCAGACAGAAAGGCAACGCAATGAGCAACGACCGTGAGAAGGCCCTCGACATGGCCTTGGCCCAGATCGACAAGCAGTACGGCAAGGGGTCCATCATGCGGATGGGCGAAAAGACCAACATGGCCATCGAGGCCGTGCCCACCGGAGCCCTGGCGCTCGACGTGGCCCTCGGTGTGGGCGGCTTGCCCCGTGGTCGCGTCGTCGAGATCTACGGTCCGGAGTCGTCCGGTAAGTCCACCTTGGCCATGCACGTGGTCGCCGAGGCTCAGCGCAATGGTGGCATCTGTGCCTACATCGACGCCGAGCACGCCATGGATCCCATCTACGCCCGAGCCATCGGCGTCGACATCGACCAGCTGCTCATCTCCCAGCCCG
>SYCH01000213.1 GCA_005787025.1 Actinomycetota bacterium
CGCAAGTTGTACTTCATGGACGACGCACCGGTGTTGAAGATCTCGGCGCTCACGGGCAAGGGCGTCCACAAATTACGGCCCGTCCTGCAGGAGGCGATCGAGCAGTATCACCGTCGCGTTCCCACTCGCGACGTGAATCGGGTCATCGCTGACGCCCAGCAGCGCCAGCCGGCGGCGGGTGGTGCCAAGGTGATGTACGCGATCCAAGGCGCGACCGATCCGCCGACCTTCACGTTGTTCGTCAACCGCGAGTTGCCGCACACGTATCTTCGATATCTGGAGCGCTCCATTCGTGAGGCGTTCGGTTTCGGTTCGACCCCGTTGAAGTTGCGGGTGCGCAAGCGGGGCGACTGATGCCGTTCTGCGAGGAGTGCGCCAAGTATTGGGCGCCCTCGGCCATGCGCGAGGACGGATCCTGCCCGAGTTGCGGGCGCGTTCTCGAAGCACCGAAGGTGGCCAGCACGACGCCGAGTCACCGCCGTGTCACGGCCGAGAACATCGACATACGACGTTTGGCGTCGGGTGATGTCGAATCCGAGGCCAAAGCACCGTGGCACTTCAAGTTGTTGGTGGTCGCGTTGTGTCTGTACCTCGGTTGGCGGGTGGTGGACCTGTTTCTGTGAGGCGGACCCCCGATAGGGTGGCGAGCACATATCTCGGGCTGTGGCGCAGCTTGGTAGCGCGCTTGACTGGGGGTCAAGAGGTCGCAGGTTCAAGTCCTGTCAGCCCGACCAACGATGCCCCGGGGATCCTGGTGATCCCCGGGGCATTTTCGTGTCCGTGATCATGGGCGGCTTCGTGACCGTTCCTGCCTCGCGAACCATCTCGGCACTACCTTGGGAGAATGGAATCCCCGTCCTCACGTACTCTCTCAGAATCGGCGTCGAAGGCGCTGCTGCGTGCCTACGGGGTTCCGATGGCCGACGAGCGCGAGGTGACCGACGGCGACGCCGCGGTCGAGGCCGCCGAACAGATCGGCCTGCCGGTGGTGGCCAAGTTGTGCGGAGACGCCATCGCCCACAAGACCGAGCGGGGACTGGTCCGGTTGAAACTGTCCTCCGCCGAGGCCGTTCGCACGGCCGCCACCGAGTTGTTGGCCGCCGCTCGCCCCGACGACGGCCCCGTCACCGTGTTGGTGGCACCCATGGTGCAGGGCAATCGGGAACTCATCGCCGGAGTCGTGCGTGACGCCCAATTCGGGGCCAGCGTGATGTTGGGTGTGGGGGGAATCCTGGCCGAGGCCGTCGCCGACGTGGTGTTCCGTCCGGCGCCGCTGGACCGCGTGACGGCGGCGGACATGATTTCGGACCTCGCCACCCAGAAGTTGCTCGGTGATTTTCGCGGTGAGGCCGCCGTCGACCGTGAGCGTCTGATCGACGTGCTGGTGGGCTTGGGTCGCCTCGCCGACGAGCGACCGGACGTGGCCAGCGTCGACGTCAACCCGTTGATCGTTCGATCCGACGGTGTGCCGGTGGCCGTGGACGCCTTGGTCGAATTGTCCGACGAGCGAGAGAACCGCGTCGCAGCACGACGTCGACCGAGCGACGAGCAGTTCCGAGCTCTGTTCGAACCGCGCGCGGTTTTGGTGACCGGGGCGTCGACGCATCCCGGAAAGTTCGGATTCGTCTCGTTGCACAACATCCTGGCGGGCGGGTACGCCGGGGGCGTGTACGGCACGAATCTCCAGAGCGAAACGGTTCTGGGCGTTCGCACGGTGGCCGACATCGCCGATCTGCCCGACGGAGTCATCGATTTGGTCTTCGTCTGCACGCCCGCATCGGCGAACCCCGACTTGTTGCGCGCCTGCGCGGCCAAGGGAATCAAGGCGGCCTTTCTCACGTCGGCCGGCTACGGCGAGGCCGGCGAGGAGGGGCGTCGCGCCGAGCACGAACTCGTCGCGTTGGCCGACGAATTGGGGATCCTGCTCGCCGGTCCCAATGGTCAAGGGGTGGTGAGCACGCCGGCGAATCTGTGCGCCCAGATCGTCGCCCCGTATCCGCCCGCCGGTCGCATCGGGGTGGCCAGCCAGAGCGGGAACTTCGTCTCGTCGTTCATGAACTACGCGCGGGCGACCGGCGTCGGCATCAGTCGTGCGGTCTCGGCGGGCAACGCGGCGGCGGTGACGGTGGCCGACTACTTGGATTTCTACGCCGACGACCCCGCGACCTCGGTGGGGCTGGCCTACGTCGAGGGCATCACGGACGGTCGGGCGTTGATGTCCCGACTCGCGTCGGTGGCCGCGCGCAAACCGCTCGTACTGGTCAAGGGCGGGGCCACCGAGGGTGGTGCCAAAGCGGCGGCCTCCCACACCGGCGCGTTGGCGGCCAACGACAAGGTGTTCGACGGCTTCTGTCGGGCGGCGGGCATCACCCGGGCCGCGACGGTGGAGGAAGCGTTCGAAGCCGCGGCCACCTTCGCCACTCAACCCGTGCCGAAGGGCCCGAACGTGGTGGTGATGACCACGGCGGGCGGTTGGGGCGTCGTCACTTCGGATGCGCTCACGCGCGACGGACACTTGAACCTGATGGAGCTACCGGCGGATCTGACCGCGATGATCGACACCAAGTTGCCGCCTCGTTGGAGCAAGGGAAACCCGGTCGACTGCGCGGGCGGAGAGACGCGTGACACGATCCCCGAGGTGCTGGAAATGATCGCCACCCATCGCGACGTTCACGCGGTGATCTACCTGGGAATCGGCATTCAGTCCAATCAAGCCCGATTGATGCGCGAGGGCGGATTCCATCCCGATCATGGGCTCGATCGCATCGTGGCGTATCACGAGCGTCAGGATCAGCGGTTCGCCGAGGCCGCCGACGAGTTGTCGCGTCGAACCGGCAAGCCGATTCTCACCGCGACGGAGTTGGCGACCGCCGATCCCGCGAACCCCGGACCGGCCACCGTGCGCGCGACCGGCCGCTTGTGTTACCCGTCGGGCAATCGGGCCGTCACGGCCCTCGGACATCTGTATCGGGCGGCCGAGTTCCGCTCTCGACGAGCCACATCGTGAACGGTCGCCGGGAGACGGGGCGCAGGCAGGCCACGAACCCCGTGGCGTTCTTGTTGTTCGTCGCCGCTTTTCCGACCGTCGTGCTCTTCGGGGCGTGGCGATTCGCGTCATCGCACGACGACAGCGCACCACCCGCTCCGGACGTCGTCGCCGAATTCGCGCTGCAACGACCCCAGACACCGGTGTTGTCGTTGCGGCGCACGCCGGCGGTTTTGGCGCGCGAGACGTCGTCGACGGCGTTCGAGCGGGCGTTGCGGCCCTTGGGCGGAGCCGTGTTGCCGGGCTCGTGCGCCGCGGTGAGTGTCGATGGCGTGTTGGCCCTGTCCGATGGCATCGACACCGCGGTCACGCCCGCCAGCACGTTGAAGTACATCGTGGCCGCCGTGGCGCTCGATGTGCTCGGCCCGGACTACGTGTTCACCACCGAGGTGCGAGCCGAGTTGGTGAACGGCGCCGTCGGGTCGTTGTATCTGGTGGGTGGGGGAGATCCGTTGCTCGCATCACAGTGGTATCCGGACGACGCCGCGTTGAACAGGTATCCGCAACAGCCGGCGACTTCGTTGGAGACGCTGGCGCAGGCGGTGGTGGATGCCGGGGTGCTGCAGATCGGCGGCAACCTCGTCGGAGACGCGTCGCGTTACGACACCGAGTTGTACGTGCCCACGTGGCCCATCGGCTTTCGCGCGGTGCAGGGCGGCCCGATCGCGGGCCTGGTGGTCAACGATGCCACCGTGAACTCCACGCGAACCAAGACCACCGATCCGGCCGGCGGCGCGGCCCAGGAGTTCCTACGTCTCTTGCAGGAGCGCGGCGTGACCATCGCGGGTGCGCCCACCGGAGGTTCGACCCCGAACGGATTGCCGGTGGTGGCGTCGGTCTCGTCGGCACCGCTGTCGGCGATCGTCGGTGAACTCCTGCGCAACAGCGACAACAACACCGCGGAGATGCTCTTGAAGGAGATCGGTTTCGCCAGTCGTCAAAGCGGTACTCGGGCGGCGGGAATCACCACCGTCATGGAGCGGTTGGCGGCATGGGGGGTGCCGCTGCAGGGTTTCAACATGGTCGATGGTTCGGGTTTGTCGGGCGAGAACAAGGTGGCGTGCTCGACGTTCATGGCGCTTCTCGGTCGTTACGCACCGGGGGAGACGATCGTCTCGGCACTGGCGGTGGCCGGCCAGACCGGAACACTCGATCAATACTTCGTGGGAACGTCGCTCGAGAATCGTCTCGTCGCCAAGACCGGATCGTTGAGCGACGTGAAGGGTCTGATCGGTTATCTGCCCGTGGAGGGTGGATCGCTGATCCGATTCGTCGTACTGCTGGAGGCGACCGGAATCGACGAGCCGTCGGCGTTCGTCCCGATCTGGGAAGAGATGCTGGGAGAAGCGATCGGTTCGTACCCGTCGGGGCCGACCGCGGATCAGCTGGTTCCGCTCGCGACCGTGCCTCGTTGAAAGAACAGCGTCGACCGATGAACACTTCGCCGATGTTCCCCCTCGGTGGTCCCTTGATGCCCGGGGCATTGTTGCCCTTGCAGGTTTTCGAACCGCGCTACTTGGAGATGATCGACCGGTGTCTCGTGTCGCGGTCCGCGGAATTCGGAGTGGTCATGATCGAACGGGGCAGTGAGATCGGTGGCGGCGATGTTCGAACCAAGGTGGGCACCATGGCTCGCATCGTGGAGGTGAAGACGATCACCGACGGACGGTTGGCCGTGCTGGCGGTCGGACAGCGTCGTATCGAGGTGATCCGTTGGCTCGATGACGATCCGTTCCCCCAGGCCGAAGTGCGCGAGTGGCCCGATGAGGATCTCGTGAACGGCGAGATCGAGTCACCGTCTCTCCTGTCCGCTCGTCGGGCCACGGCGATGAGTGACCTCGATCGGGTGTTGGGACTGGTGTCCGAACTCGGGGTCGAGGTTCCCGAGCGACCCGATCTCGACGAACTGGGTCCGGTGGAGGCGAGTTACGCCGTGGCGACGCTGGCGCCTCTCGGGTCCGCGGACCGTCAGCGGCTGTTGTGCGCCGGAGGAGTGCACCGACGTTTCGAGTTGTTCGCCGAGGTGTTGTCCGAGGTCGAGGACTCCCTGCGCTTTCGTCTCCTGAACTCCCGCTCGGACGACTGAACACCACGTACACGTGGGTTGAGGTGGGGTTTCGTGGATCTGATGCTAGAAACTAGGCGTGCCCGCCGCCGATCAGACCCCCGAATCGCCCCGCCGGCGCCGTGAGTCGGCGAGCGTCGGTGACGTCGTCGACCTGGTCCGCGACTACGCGAAGCAGGAGACCCTCGGACCGCTGAAGGGCGCCGGACGCTGGCTCGCGCTCGGTGCTGCCGGTTCGTTGTTCCTGGGCCTGGGACTGGTGTTGGTCCTGCTCGGAGTCCTGCGCGTTCTGCAGACCGAAACCGACGCCTTCGACGGAGCGTTCAGTTGGGTGCCGTACGTCATCGTCCTGATCCTGTGCGTCGCGGCGTCCGTCGTGGCCCTGTCGCGAGTGAAGAAGGCAACTCTTGGGAAGGAACCCCGCTGATGGCCACCACCGATTCATCGTCGTCGCGCGTGTCGCGCCAGGACATCGAGGACAAGTTGCGGGCGCTTCAGGGTGACGTTCAGGGCAAGGTCGACGACCGTCGTTCCACGCTGCTGGCCGTCGCCGGCGGTGTGGGTGTGGCGTTGGTCGTCGTTTTCTTCCTGCTCGGTCGGCGCAGCGGCAAGCGCCGTTCGACCGTCGTCGAGATTCGCCGCGTCTGACTCGTGTCGCTGCTGACCTATCTTCGTGCCCGCAGTCTGAAAGACGGGTTCGGTCGCGGACGTCGTGGGTGGTTCGTCATCGGTGTCGTGGTGTGGGGCGCTCGCCTGTTGCGACGTCTGGCGGGTCGTCGACCCCAGAACGTGTCCACCGAGACGTTGAAGCCGGGACAAAGCGTCACGGTGTCGGCCCTCGAGCCGAGTCGTCCGTCGAAACGCCCCCGCGCGGGACGTCGCCGATGAAGGTGATCCTGCGCAATCCTCGGCGCGAGATCGTCATCGACGGCCGACGTCGGGTCCATGCGCTTCTGGCCGAGCTCGACCTGACCCGAGAGGGTCACCTCGTGATTCGCAACGGAACCCTGGTTCCCGGCGACGCCGAGCTCGATCGGGACGATGTGATCGAGATTCGCCCGGTCATCTCCGGCGGGGCCTGACATGAAATGTCGCACGTGCCGTGAGCCGGCGATCATCGACCTTCCCCGTCACAACGCCAATTTTTGTGCGGAACACTTCTTGCAGTTGTGCCGCCGGCAGGTCGCCAAGGCGATCCACGACCACGAGATGTTCACCGCGTCTGATCGGATCCTGGTGGCGGTGTCGGGCGGCAAGGACTCGTTGGCGGTGTGGGATCTGCTGGTTGATCTGGGCTATCGGGCCGACGGTTTGTACATCGCGCTCGGGATCGGTGAGTACAGCGACGAGTCCCGGGGTTACGCGGAACGTTTCGCCGCCGAACGCGGACTCGTCCTGAACGTCGTGTCCCTACGTGAGGAGTACGGCTACGACGTACCGACGGCGGCCAAGGCCACCGGGCGAGTGCCGTGTTCGGCGTGCGGCATGAGCAAACGCCACCTCTTCGACAAGGCGGCTCTCGACGGCGGGTACGACGTGGTCGTGACCGGACACAACCTGGACGACGAGGCGGCCGTTCTCTTCGGGAACGCCTTGCGTTGGGACGTCGAGTACCTCGCGCGCCAACTGCCGGTGCTTCCGGCGCGTCACGGCTTCCCGAGAAAGGTGAAACCTCTGATTCGTCTGACCGAGCGCGAGATGGCCGCTTGGTGCGTGGTGCGGGGTATCGACTACATCATCGAGGAATGCCCGATGGCGGTGGGCAATCGGCATCTCGGGTACAAGGAGGCGCTGAACGCCCTCGAGGAGAAGTCACCGGGTACCAAGGCGTCCTACTATCTCGGGTTCCTCGATCGCATGGCGCCTCTCCTGGCCGAACTGGCGGCGACCGGCGCCGACAGCGTTCGCCCCTGCGCTCGTTGCGGGGCCGCGACCGGAGTGGCCGACGAGCACGCGGTCGACGGTGAGATCGTGTGCGCCTTTTGTCGTTTGGTCGAGCGATCGGCGGCCCACGCGCCGGTGTCCGTCGATCTGGTGAGGAAGAAGAGTCGCGCCGAACGACGGGCGACGATGGAGGTCGAAGCGCGATGAGTGCCCAGTTCAACTACGGAGACAAGGTGCTCCTGATCGACGGCAAGCAGCGTCGATATCTGATCACGCTCGCCGAGGGCGCCGAGTTCCACAGCCACGCCGGCTTCGTCTCCCATTCCGAGATCGCCGGACGGCCCGAGGGAAGTCGCGTGCAATCGACCAAGGGGGCTCGTTACATCGCACTGCGCCCCACGCTCGAGGACTTCGTGGTCGAGATGCCCCGGGGCGCTCAGGTCATCTATCCGAAGGATCTCGCACCCATCTGCATGCTGGCCGACATCGGCCCGGGTGTGCGGGTGCTCGAGAGCGGCGTGGGGTCCGGGGCGTTGTCGATGACCATGTTGCGCTACGGCGCGCACATCACCGGCTACGAACTGCGCGAGGATTTCGCCAATCGTGCGGTCACCAACGTGCGGTCGTTCCTCGGCGAGGAGGCGCTCCAGCGTTACGACGTGCAGGTTCGTGACTGTTACGAGGGCATCGATGCGACCGACATCGACCGCGTCGTGCTGGACCTTCCCGAACCGTGGCAGGTGGTTCCCCACGCCCAACGGGTGATGCGTCCCGGCGGGATCCTGGTGGCCTACACGCCGTCGATCACACAGGCCGCGCAAACGCGCGAGGCCCTGGCGAACCCGTCATGGACGGGCACGAGAACCCTCGAGGTTCTGCACCGCGGTTGGTACATCGAAGGCATGGCCGTGCGACCGGATCACCGGATGGTGGCGCACACGGGGTTCTTGACGGTGGGCCGATTGCTCGGCGAGTGACCGATCAGGGTTCGATGAAGATGCACTCGCCGGGGCACTCCTCGGCGGATTCCACGACTCCGTCGAGCTGACTGTCGGCGAAGTTGGCCAGGCCGTCGGCGCCCTGAGGGTTGCCTTTGGCGGTCGCGAAGACCTTGCTGCCTTCCTTCACGTAGGCCAAGCCGTCATCCAGCAGAGTAAAGACATCGGGGGCGATCTCCTCGCAGAGTCCGTCGCCGGTGCAGAGATCCTGGTCGATCCAGACCTTCATGTTTGCTCGCTTGCTCCTCGTGAAATGACGGCGGGTCCAGATGGCGATCCCGGCGTCGCGCCCATCGGCGACGCACCGTCACTTTACAGGTCGGGGGGCTCATCGGTCGCACCGGGTCACGATGATCCATGAGACGGGGGTGTGACCGGAATCGGGGCCCCCGAGGTGCTCGCCACGCCGGTCGGAGGCGACCCGGTGTAGTTTTTCGTCTGGAGGTCCGGATGCAACCCGACGAATCGCAACCCGACGAATCGGACATCGAGTCGCTCCGCGGAGCCGTGAAGGTTCTCGAGGCCGAGATCGCCGGTCTGCGTCGTCGTTCGAACGAGGCCCCGCGGCGTCTGCGTCAGTTGGAGGAGCGGTTGCTCGAGACCAAGGGCTTGCTCTCCCAAGAGGTCGAGAAGAACGAGAAACTCAGCCATGCCTTGCGAGGAGCTCGCGAGAACATCGCCTCCTTGCGTGATGAAGTCGACAAGTTGTCCCAACCACCCTCGGCCTACGGGGTGGTGGTGGGCAAGAACGACGACGGAACGGTCGACGTGTTGACGAGCGGACGCAAGATGCGGGTGAATCTGCACCCCGAGATCGACATCGACACCCTCGAACGGGGCGCCGAGGTGGTGCTGAACGAGAGTTTCAACGTGGTCACCGCGCGTTCGGCCGAGGGGGCCGGCGAGGTGGTCTCCATCAAGGAGGTGCTCGAAGACGGGGTTCGCGCCATCGTCGTCGGGCGCACCGACGAAGAGATCGTGTGCGAGCTGGCCGACGCCCTGCGCGGTGTCCATCTGCGATCGGGCGACACCGTGCGACTCGACCCTCGCACGCACCTTCTGCTGGAGAAACTGCCGCGACCCGAGATCGAGGATCTTCTCTTGGAAGAGGTTCCCGACATCAGTTATCACGACATCGGCGGGCTCGACAGCCAGATCGAGCAGATCGCCGATGCGGTGGAGCTTCCTTTCTTGTACCAGGACCTGTTCGCCGAACATGCGTTGCCGGCGCCCAAGGGAATCCTGCTGTACGGACCGCCGGGCTGTGGAAAGACCCTCATCGCCAAGGCGGTGGCCAACAGCCTGGCGAAGAAGGTCGCATCCAAGACCGGTGACGAAAAGGGTCGCAGTTATTTCATCAACATCAAAGGCCCCGAGTTGTTGAACAAATACGTGGGTGAGACCGAACGTCAGATCCGCTTGGTGTTCCAGCGAGCCCGCGAGAAGAGCGAGGAGGGTTGGCCGGTCATCGTCTTCTTCGACGAGATGGACTCGATGTTCCGTACCCGTGGCACTGGTATCTCGTCCGACATGGAGTCGACGATCGTCCCCCAATTGTTGGCTGAGATCGACGGGGTGGAGGGACTGCGCAACGTCATCGTCATCGGGGCGACGAATCGTGAGGATCTGATCGACCCAGCGATCCTTCGACCCGGTCGACTCGACGTGAAGATCAAGATCGAGCGACCCAACGAGGTCGCCGCCCGGCAGATCTTTTCGCGTTATCTCACCGTCGACGTTCCGCTCGACGAGAACGAGGTGGCCCGAGCGGGGTCGGCCGAGGCCGCGGTGTCGGAGATGATCGACGTGACCGCCGAAATGATGTACCGCACCGACGAGGAGAACCGTTTCCTCGAGGTGACCTACGCCAACGGCGACAAGGAAGTGCTGTGCTATCGCGACTTCTCGTCGGGCGCAATGATCGAGAACATCGTGCGTCGAGCGAAGAAGTTGGCCATCAAACGCGTGATCGCCGGTGGCACTCGCGGAGTGCGCACCCAAGATCTGCTGGATTCGATTCGTCAGGAGTTCCGCGAGCACGAGGATCTTCCCAACACGACGAACCCGGACGACTGGGCGAAGATCTCGGGCAAGAAAGGCGAACGGATCGTGTTCATCCGAACTCTGGTCAACGAAAGTCGCACGACCGCCGGTGTGGCCGGGGGACGGGCCATCGAGCGCAGCGCCACCGGTCAGTACCTCTGACGGACCGAGACATGGCGATTCCCAAAGTCTGCGGTATCGAAACCGAGTACGGGATTCTCGTGCGCGGGGGAGAATCGAATCCGGTGGCGGCGTCGTCGGTTCTCATCAACGCCTACGTCGACCATCGTTCGCGGCGCGTCGATTGGGACTTCGAGGACGAAACCCCCGGGGTCGACGCCCGCGGATACTCGTACGCGGATGCTTTGGCTCCTGAGGTGGAATCGCACCTGGTGAACGCGGTTCTCACGAACGGCGCTCGTTACTACGTCGATCACGCGCACCCGGAGATCTCGACGCCCGAATGTTCCGACGCTCTGCAGGCCCTCGTCTACGATCGTTCGGCCGAGGAGATCGTCCGTCTCTCGATGGCGTTGGCGGCGCCATTGTTGCCCGACGGCGCCGAGTTGCTCGTGCACAAGAACAACAGCGACGGCAAGGGCAACAGCTACGGCTGTCACGAGAACTTCCTCGTCGCCCGTGAGACACCCTTCGGTCGATTGGTGGCCGGGATCACTCCGCACTTCGTCACCCGGCAGATCTTCTGTGGAGCGGGCAAGGTGGGGTGCGAGGCGCCGGGTTTCTCGTCGACCGAGGTCCCGTTCCAGATCAGTCAGCGCGCGGACTTCTTCGAAGAGGAGGTGGGCCTCGAGACCACGCTGAAGCGACCGATCGTCAACACCCGTGACGAGCCACATTGTGATCCCCAGAAGTATCGCCGACTACACGTGATCGTGGGCGACGCGAACATGTCCGAGGGTGCGACGCTCCTGAAACTCGGAACCACCAGCATCGTGCTGAGCATGATCGAGGATGGATTCGTCGGTCCCGATCTGGCACTGGCCCACCCGGTGCCGGCCATTCGACAGATCAGTCACGATCCCACGTTGCGGCGCACCGTCCTGATGCAGTCCGGGGCCCGCATGAGTGCGCTCGACATCCAATGGCAACTTCTCGAGCGCGCGAATCGTTACGCCGAGGAGCGGGGCTTGTCGTCGGTGGGGGAGGATGTCGGGCGACTCGTGTTGTCGTTGTGGGAAGAGGTGCTGTCCGGGCTCGCGGGCGATCGGGCGACCGTGGCCGACCTCGTGGACTGGGTGGCCAAGGAGCGGATCATCGACGCCTACGCTCATCGACACGCGGTTCCCGACGGGGACCCGCGTTTGCGCGCCATCGATCTGCAGTACCACGACATGCGCCCCGGTAAGGGTCTCTCGACCAAGGTCGGTTTGCGCACGTTCGTCTCGGCCGAGGACGTGTCGCACGGAATCGAGCGGGCTCCGGAGACGACCCGGGCGTATTTCCGTGGTGAGTGCCTGCGTCGTTGGCCCGACGACATCGTGGCGGCGAACTGGGACAGCATGGTCTTCGACGTCGGTCGCGACCCCTTGCGCCGGATCCCGATGATGGAACCCTTGCGTGGAACCAAGGCCCACGTGGGTGAATTGTTGGATTCGAGTACGTCGATTGGCGATCTGGTCGATCGTCTCGGGGCCTGAAGGTGACGATGACCCGCTGACGGTGGCAGGATTGGGAAGAGGAGTGATCATGGCCGAACGAGTCCACAAACAGAAGCAGACGTC
>SYCH01000214.1 GCA_005787025.1 Actinomycetota bacterium
CACGCCACGCCTTCGGCCGCCAGAAGCCGCGCCTGCTCGACCTCGTGTCCGGGCACCAACCGCCCCGAGGCGTTCACCACCCGCCACCACGGCAGGTCGAGATCGTCGGACCGGTGCGACAGAATGCGACCCACCAATCGGGACTGACGGGGATGTCCGGCGTCGCGGGCCACGTCTCCGTAGGTCACCACGGTTCCCTCGGGGACGGACAGCAACACGGCGACGAGGTCGTGGAATCGTCGGTCGTCAGACGGGGGTGACGGCGGCGGCTTCTTCACGACCGAACTTCGTGACGACACGGAACGACACCCGGGCGCCCACGGCGATGTCGCGCGAACCGTCGGCAATCTCGGCGCAGTGGAACATGTACTCGGCACCGTCGTCGGCGCGCACCCGTCCGAGCCCGACGTGGGCGTCGAATTCGACGACCGTGCCCACGATCAGGCCACGATCTTGGAAATCGGCAGTTCCAACAAGTCGGAAGCGCCGGCGTCCTTCAACGCGGGGATGAGCGTGTTGATGGAACGCTTCTCGACCACGCTCTCGACGGCGAACCCGCCGCCGGCCAGTTCGCTGATGGTGGGCGACTTCGCCGACGGGAGCACGGCCAACACCTTCTGCAGATCGTCGGCACCCACGTTCAACTTCACCAGCACCTTGCCGCGCGCGTCGAGTGTTCCGAGCAGCAGGGTCATCAACTGGTTCATCGCGTGACGCTTGGCCGGGTCGGCGTGCGACGCCTTGTTCACCACCATCTCGGTGTAGCTGACGAGCATGGTGTCGATGACGCGAAGTCCCGCGGCCCGCAGGGCACGACCGGTCTCGGTGATGTCGACGATGCAGTCGGCGATGTCGGGGATCTTGGCCTCGGACGCGCCGTACGACAGTCGCACGTCGGCGCGAATGCCGCGCTCGGCGAAGTATCGGCGCGTGAGCGACGGGTACTCGGTGCTGACCCGCACACCCTGGGGCAGATCGGCCACGCTCTGGGCCGGACTGTCGCCGGCCACGGCCACGACCACCTTCACCGGATCGCTGGTGGCCTTGGAGTACTTCAGTTCGCCGAGGCTCTCGACGGAGCTCTCGGTCTCCTCCACCCAATCACGACCGGTGATGCCGATGTCGAAGAGGCCCTCGGCGACGTACTGCGGGATCTCCTGCGGTCGCAGGATGCGCACCTCGCTGATACGGGGGTCGTCGATGGTGGCCTTGTAGTCCACACTGGACGAGCGCTTGATCGGAAGGTCGGCCGCCTCGAACAACTCGAAGGTGGCTTTCTCGAGGGAGCCTTTGGGGAGGACGAGGCGCAACACGCCCCTGACGCTACCGGTGCGACCCGACCCGATGGCCGTGATTTGAGGCTTCAGTGGGGCTTCAGTGGGACGTCGGTCGATCGTCGAGCAGGCGCAACGCGTGCGGCAACACGTCGATGACGGCTTCGATCTGCTCCACGCAACCCTTGGGCGATCCGGGTGTGTTGCAGATGATCACCGAACCACGAATGCCCACCACCCCGCGCGAGAGTCGACCGAGCGGACTGACGAGTCGCATGGCCTCGGCCAGACCCGGCGCCTCGCGCTCGATCACGCGTCGGGTCCCCTCGGGAGTCTGATCACGGGGCGCGAAGCCCGTTCCGCCGGTGGTCACCACCACGCCGGCGAAGTCGGCACAGAGGCGTTCCAACGCGACGGCCACGTTGTCGTCTCCGTCGGCGGTGAGGGCCCGCTCGACCACCGTGAAGCCGTGTCGTTCGAGGCAGGCCGCCAAACCGGCACCCGAGGTGTCCTCGCGGGTACCGTGCACCACTCCGTCACTGACCGTGAGCACCTTGGCCAGGAGCGGACCATCGTTCGTGTTGCTCGTCGCGCTCATCATGCTCCTCCGCGACGACGGTAACGGATGATGACCATGCCGTCGGTGTCGGCGTGGTGTGGCAACACGCGGTGACCGTGCCCGAACGAGCGCCAATCCGGCCCGAGAGCGGGAAGAAGATCGTTTCCGTCGCGGTCGACCACGTCGAAACCATCGGGAACAACGTGACCGATCGACTCGGCTGCGGTGATGGTGCACACGCTGTACACCAACACGCCACCGGGACGCACGAGAGGGGCGCTGGCCGACAACACGCGGTGTTGAATACCCACGAGATCACGAACGTCGTCCTCGGTGATGCGCCAACGCGCGTCGGCACGACGACGCAAGGCCCCGAGCCCGGAGCACGGCGCGTCCACCAACACCCGGTCGAAGGAGGCCGCGGTGAACGCCGGTGCCGTGGCATCGCAGGCCACCACCGGCAATCGCTGCCCGAGACGCTCGGCGTTCTTGGCCACCAATCCGGCGCGCGACGGTTGCAGATCGGCGCCGATCACCCGCGCACCGGTGGTCGCCAGTGCGGTGGCCTTGCCGCCGGGACCGGCGCACACGTCGAGCACGATCTCGCCCGGACAGGCCCCGACCGCGGACGCGACCCACTGAGACGACTCGTCCTGCACGTAGCCGTCGTCACGGGTGGTGACCGAGGCCGCCCGGTTCATCCGCTCCAACGCGTCGGTGGCCTCGTCGCCGCATTCGTCGGCGAACACCCGCGCGATCCAGTCGGGGTAACTCAACCGCGTCGCGTCACCACTCCACACCATGGGCTTGGTGGACACCTTGCGCAACACCGCGTTGACGAATCCACTGGTCTTGCGCGAGGCCAGGTCGACGGTGGCCGAGACGGCGGCGTGCGGCGCCACCTTGGCGAACTGCAATTGGTAGGCACCGAGACGCAACAAGGTGCGCGTGGCGTCGTCGGGCTCGCTCATGACGAAGCGATCGACCAGGGCGTCACAGGCGCGACGCATGCGCGTGGTGCCGTAGACGAGTTCGGTGACGAAACGACGATCCATGTCGGACAACGACGAGCGCGACAACATCGCCGGCAACACGAGGTTGGCATAGGCGCCCTCGTGATCGATGCGCATGAGGGCCGCGTAGGCGACCGAGCGAGCGGACTCACCCATCGCCGAGCACCTCGCCCGACGTCGACTGGGCACCGTTGGCCCATGCACCGGCGTCCATGCGGTTCTTGCCCTCGGCCTG
>SYCH01000215.1 GCA_005787025.1 Actinomycetota bacterium
CCACACGCGCGGATCACGATTGGCGGCGGCGAACAACAGTTGCATCTTGGACCCCGCCACGATGGTTTCGCCGCGCACCGGACAGTCGCGGCTGTTGGTGCGGACCAATCCTTGTACCGGTGAGTCGTAACGCAGGAACTCCTCCACGGCCCACGGAACGAGGTCGGGATCGGCGCGCAGTTCGGCGACCAGACGTGGTTCCGTGATCAAGCGATACAACATGAGGCTCAACAAACTGGCGGTGGTCTCATGACCGGCCACCAGAACCTGCTGACACAGTCGGCGTACTTCGCCGTGGGCCAACTCTCCGGCCAGGTGCGCGCGCGTCAAAACCGTCACCAGATCGTCGGGAGGTTCGGTTCCGGCCTCGAGGTGAGCGCGCCGCTCGGCCACCAGATCGTCGACGAGGGCGAAGATACCCTCGTTGGCCTTCTCGACCAGACGTAGGTCCCCACCTCCCAGTCCGTTCACGATGTCGTCGGACCATCGCCCGAACCGGTCTCGATCCTCGGATCGGATCCCGAGCATCTCGGCGATCACGATGGCTGGGAACGGAAACGCGAAGAGGTGGACGAAGTCGCCTTCGCCGTCGGCCGAAAACGCCGCGTCCCAGAGTTGCCGACCGATCTGCTCGACGCGCGGCGCCAACGAAGCGATGGCCGCGGGACGAAACCCGTCCTGCAACACCTTGCGTTGACGTCGGTGGTCCGGATCATCGGCCGATCCGAGCACCCCACCCACCTGATGAAAGACGCCGGGACCGTCACCGTTCCGCCACAGTTCGGGATCGGTCACCATCGACAACACGTCCTCGTGGCGGCTGACGACGTAGAACGGCGGGTCGAAGGATTCCTCGCGGTGGATCGGGCATTGCTCGATGAGATGGTGGTGACCCACCGAAGGCTCGAGGTCGTTCGCGTGCTCCAGATGCGAGTACGTCACGGTCACCCCAGAAGTCCGCGCAGCGCGTCCTTGATACCCACGATCGCCCGACCCTGTTCGTCGATGTCGTCCGACACCGCATCGGTCAGACCGACGAGCACCGTCAGGATGTAGGCGAAGACGACCGCCCGACGTTCCGGGGAAAACTCGCCCGTCGACACACCCACCTCCACCATGTCGGCGAAGAAACGCTCACGTTGTCGACTGCGCGGCTCGACCAACACCCGCATCTCGGGATGACGACGGACGTCGACTCGAACGGCACCGAGAAAGCGCGCCACCGAGTGATCGGTCTTGTTCATCTCGTGAGCCACGTCGAGCACCGCCGTGAATTGGTCGACGAACGTGTGACGACCCTCGATGGCTTCGCTGAAGCGCGAGTAGACCAGATCCTGGGTGTACTCGTGAACCGCCAGGTACAGGTCCATCTTGGATCCGAAGTAGTGATAAAGGGCTCCGGGCGTCACGCCGGACCGGGAGGCGATCTCACGGTTGGTGGCCACTTCGTAACCCCGAACCGAAAACGTCTCGCGAGCGATCTGCAGGATCATGCGCCGGGTGTCGGCCGAATCGGTGTCCGGGGGGCGTCCGAGCCTCTTGGCCGACTCCCTCGGCACGACGTGCAGCCCGGCGGCCTCGCGTTTCCCCACGAAGCGAGTATGACCGCACCGACCCGCTCGGATCGGGTCGAGCGTCACGTCTCCGACGGGTCCAACGTCCCGCCACGGTGCGAATACTGATCAGTGGGTCAATTACGGTGTCCTCGTGGACGCACATACCGACTCCGTCACTCCCCCGTCGCTGGAGGAGTTCACCAAGACCGCCCGCGAATGGCTGGAGGCCAACGCCGAATACCGCACCGGCGGTAGCGACGAGAAGGAATTGGTCTGGGGCGAGGGCGAGTTCTCGGTGTCGGTCTTCCATTCGCTCACCTTCGAGGAAGAGTCGGCCCTTCTCGCGCGAGGCAAAGCCTGGATTCAGAAGAAGGCCGAGCACGGTTACCACGCCATCACCGCTCCGGTGAGTTACGGCGGTCTCGGATACCCGCGCGCCTACTCACGGGCTTTTTCCAAACTCGAGTCGCAGTTCGCCACGCCGACCGGACACGAGACCCTGAGCGTCACCGTGGGCCTGATCGCACCGACCATCGACTTGTTCGGTACCGAGGAGCAAAAGGAACAGTTCGTCGGACGATTCATGGCCACGCGCGATCTGTGTTGCCAGCTGTTCTCCGAACCGGGTGCCGGCAGTGACCTGGCCTCGCTGGGCTGCCGCGCCGATCGCGATGGCGACGAGTGGGTCCTCAACGGCCAAAAGGTCTGGAGCTCGGGCGCCCAATTCAGCGAGTGGGGCGAGTTGATCGCGCGAAGCAACGTGGACGTCGTCAAGCACAAAGGCATGACCGCGTTCATCATTCCGATGGACCTTCCCGGCATCGAGATCCGGCCGATCAAGCAGATGAGTGGGGGTTCGTCGTTCAACGAGGTCTTCTTCAACGACGTGCGCATCCCGGACTCCATGCGCCTCGGACCCGAGGGCGAAGGCTGGAAGGTGGCGCTCACCACCCTCGGCTTCGAGCGTGACCACTCCGGTGATGGTGGTGGCGGCAACCGCGTCGGAGGTTCGTGGCGTCAGGTGCTGGCGACCGCGCGGGCCATGGGGGTCACCAGCGACCCGATACTGCGTCAGGAACTGGCCAAGGCCTACACACACTTCCGCGTGGAGGGTTTCGTCAACCGACGGGCCGCCGACATGCGTCGCGCCGGCTCGCCCCCCGGACCCGAGGGCTCGTTGGGCAAACTCATCTGGACCGAGGGTATGACCCGCATCTCGGACCTCATCTCGCGCATCCTGGGTGCCGCTCTCGTGGCCGACACCGAGGAATGGGGAACGTTCGCCTGGGGCGAGCACGTGCTGGGCGCACCCGGTTACCGCATCGCGGGCGGCTCGGACGAGACCCAGCGCAACATCATCGGCGAGCGCGTTCTCGGCCTGCCCGGCGAGCCGCGCGTCGACAAGGATCTGGCTTGGAAGGACACTCGTCGCTGACGAGGGCTTCCACCGGAACACACACCGACGGCGTCGCCGTCGCACGACACACAACCAGGGGGAAATCATGGATCTCGGACTCAAGGGCAAGAAGGCTCTCGTCACCGGTGCGACCAAGGGTCTCGGACGCGCCATCGCCGAAACGTTGCTCGCCGAGGGCGCGTCGGTCGCCATCTGCGCACGTAACGCCGACGAGGTGGCCGCCGCGGTGAAGGAACTGTCGGCCAAGGGCACCGTCGTCGGTGCCTCGGTGGACGCCGGCAATCCCGAGGCTCTGCAGGCGTGGGTGAACTCCTCGGCCGAGCAACTCGGCGGGATCGACATCTACGTGCACAACACGTCGGGCAAGCCGGCGCGCAAGCTCGAGCAGTGGGTGAACAACTTCAACATCGACCTGATGGCGTTGGTGTACGGCGTCGAGGCCGCCAAGGCCGCGTTGGCCAACGGAGGCGGATCCGTCATCAGCATCGGAACCACCGCGACCACCGAGCACTTCGCCAGCGGTTCGGGTAGCTACAGCGCCTTGAAGTCCGCGGTCACGAACTGGACCCTCGGTCAGGCCCAGGTGCTCGGCGCACAGGGCATCCGTTGCAACGTCGTCTCGCCCGGACCGATCATGGTGCAAGGTGGCGACTGGGACATGATCAAGAACGCCATGCCCCCGTTCTTCGAGGCCACCGAGAAGGCCCACCCCAGCGGACACATGGGCGAACCCGGTGACGTCGCCAACGCCGTCGCTTTCCTCGCCAGCGATCGGGCCCGCCACATCAACGGTGTCAACCTCACCGTCGACGGCGGTTTCCTGAAGCGCGTCGACTTCTGAGCGACGAGCCATGAGCCAGAAACCGGCCTCGCGTCGGATCGAGGTGACCCTGGTCGCCGGTGGCAAGTATCACGACATCGACTTCGCTCGTCGTGAGTTGCTGACCTTGCTCGCCGAACACGATGAGTTCCGGGTGCGGGTGCAACCCGACTACGAGGACGTGGACGGCATCACGTCGGCCGAGATCCTGGTGTCGTACACCTGCGACGTGCGCCCGAGCGAGAACGCCCAACGCGCGGTGCGCGCATGGGTGGAGAACGGCGGGCGCTGGGTCGCCCTTCACGGCACCAACGCCGCGCTCACCCTGGGTGGACCCAACGGCGTCGAGTCACCACGAATCTTCCCGTTGTGGGCCGAGACCCTCGGCAGCCAGTTCGTCGCCCACCCGCCGATCCAGCCGTACACGGTGTCGGTGTCGGACCCGTCGCACTGGTTGGTGTCGGGTATCGAATCCTTCGACACCGACGACGAGCTGTACCTCAGCGAGTACGCCGACCGCGCCGCACTGAAGCCCTTGTTGCACACGACGTGGCAAGGAGACGCGGCCGGTTTCGCCGAGGCCGATTGGACCACCGGCGATCCGACCCACCTCGTCATGTACCTGCGCGAACTGGGTACGGGCTCCATCCTGTACAACACCCTCGGTCACTGCCGGGGCCACTACGACATGAAGCCGGTCCTCGACTACTACCCGCGCATCGAACGCTGCTCGTGGGAGAAGCCGGCATATTACGAATTGCTCCGTCGCTCACTACGGTGGGCACGCGGACTCGACGCCTGACCCGACGACCGACCACTCGAACCAGAAGGAAAACCACTCATGGACCTACCCGTACACGTGCAACTCGACCTGCACCGACGCATGGTGCGCATCCGCTTGTTCGAGGAGGCGGCCGGTCGCCTGGCCGAATCCAATCGCCTGCCCGGATTCCTCCACCTCTACGTCGGTGAGGAAGCGGTGGCCGCCGGCGTGTGCGGAGCCCTGAACGACGACGACCACATCACCTCCACCCACCGCGGTCACGGACACTTGGTGGCCAAGGGCGGAGATTTCAACCGCATGATGGCCGAACTGATGGGCAAGGCCACCGGCTACTGCAAGGGCAAGGGTGGCTCGATGCACATCTCGGACACCTCACTCGGCATGTTGGGCGCGAACGGCATCGTGGGCGCCGGATCGCCGATCGCCGTCGGCGCGGCCTTCGCGAATCGTTACCGTGGCCGTGGCCAGGTCGCCGTGGCGTTCTTCGGTGACGGTTCCACCAACATCGGAGCTTTCCACGAAGCCGCCAACATGGCGTGCGCCCTCCACCTTCCCATCGTTTTCGCGTGCGAGAACAACGAGTACGGCGAGTTCACCCCGCGTGACAAGACCATGGCGATCACCGACATCGTCGACCGCGCCGCTGGTTACGGAATGCCCGGCGTCATCGTGGATGGCATGGACGTCATCGCGGTTCACGAGGCGACCGTGGAAGCGGTCGAGCGTGCGCGCACCGGCGGCGGACCGTCGCTGATCGAGGCCAAGACCTACCGCTTCTACAACCACCATGGCGTGCAGAACCTCGGCCTGAAGTACCGCTCCGATGACGAAGTCGCCATGTGGAAACAACGCGACCCGATCTTCACCCTCGAGGACCGCATGATCGAGAACAAGGCGGCCACCCGAGATCAGTTCGATGCCATCTGGGCCGAGCTGCGCGCCGACATCGATGCGGCCATCGCGTTCGCCGACGAGAGCCCCTACCCCACTCCCGACCAGATCATGGTCGGCGTGTACACCAGCATGAGCGGAGCGAACTGATGGCCGACGAACGCAAACTCGCCTATGTGATGGCCTTCAACGAGGCCGTCAAGCAACAGATGGAGGCCGACCCCAACGTGTTCTGCGCCGGTGAGGACATCGGTGCGTTCGGTGGCGTGTTCGGAACCTTCGGTGGACTGCAGGCCAAGTTCGGTGCCGATCGCGTGGTCGACACCCCCATCAGCGAACAGGCCATCGTCGGCCTCGGCGTGGGTGCGGCCGTCACCGGATTGCGCCCCATCGTGGACCTGATGTTCATGGACTTCATCTGCGTGGCCCTCGACCAGATCGTGAACCAGGCCGCCAAGTTGAAGTACATGTTCGGCGGTGACGCCGTGTTGCCTCTCACCATCACGACCGCTGGTGGCGGTGGCTTGTCCGCGGCGGCACAACACAGCCAGTCGCTCGAGGCGCTGCTGTGCCACATTCCGGGCCTGAAGGTGGTCATGCCGTCCAATCCCTACGACATGAAGGGTTTGATGACGGCCTGTATCCAGGAGAACAACCCCACGGTCATGATCAAACACAAGCGCCTGCTCGGTATGACCGGCCACGTCCCCGAGGAGAGCTACTCCATCCCGCTCGGCAAGGGCAACATCCTGCGTCCGGGCAAGGACGTCACCATCGTCGCGTACGCGCGCATGGCCAACGAGGCCCTCATCGCCGCCGAGGAACTGTCCAAGGACGGCATCGACTGCGAGATCATCGATCCCCGTACTCTGCAGCCCCTCGACACCGACCTCATCGTGTCGTCGGTCAAGAAGACCAACCACGCGGTGGTGGTGCACGAGGCCGTGCGTTTCGGTGGACTCGGTGGCGAGATCGCCTCGCAGATCCAGGAGCTGGCGTTCGATTATCTCGACGCGCCCGTGACCCGCATCGGCGCTCCGTTCTCGCCCGTTCCCTTCAGCCCCGCACTCGAACAGCACTACATCCCGGATTCCAAGACCATCGTCCAGGGAATCCGTGACGTGATGGCCCGCGTCTGATCGACGTCCATGTCCACCGTCGGCATCATCGTCAACCCCAACGCGGGTAAGGACATCCGCCGATTGGTGACCCCGGCCACCCACACGTCCGACGTCACCAAGGTGGGCATCGTGCGTCGCGCCATCGTGGCCGCCGCCGAGGCCGGCGCGACCCGCATCCTGTTGATGCCCGATCGCCACCGTCTCGCCGAGCGCGCGGCCGAAGGTTTGGGTCTCGACGGCCGGGATGGGCGCTGCTCGGTGGAGATCGTGGACGAACCACTCAGTGGTTCGCGTTACGACACCATCGCCGCCGCACGACGCTTCTGGAAGGAACAAGCCGGAGCCGTGATCGCTCTCGGTGGTGACGGCACTTCACGCGACGTGGCCCTCGGTTGGCCCGACGCTCCCCTGATCGCCATCTCCACGGGCACCAACAACGTGTACCCCAGTGCCATCGACGGAACATCAGCCGGAGCCGCTGCGGCGTTGGTCGCCGCCGGTCACGTGGACATCACCGTGGTCGGACGTCGTTCCAAGCGCGTCACCGTTCGCATCGACGACGTGGTCGTCGATGGTGACAAGGAGCGACCCGTGTCGCGCGACGATCTGGCGTTGGTGGATCTGGCTTTCATCGACGCGCAGTTCGTGGGTGCCCGGGCGGTGCGCGATCCGAACACGGTGCGCGCCGTGATCGCTGCCGTCGCCACACCGGCCAGTACCGGACTGTCCAGCATTGCCGGTCGCGTGCACCCCGTCGATCGCTGGGACGACACCGGCGTGCTCATCCGTCTCGGTCACGGTGGACGGCGGGTGCGCGTTCCGCTGGCGCCGGGATCGTTCACGACCCTCGACATCGCCGAGGTGCGTCCCCTGGCCCTCGGTGAGAGCGTCGAGATCGCGGGCAAGTGCGTTCTCGCCTTCGACGGAGAGCGCGACGTGCCCGTGAGCGAGCGCGGACGAGTGACCGCCCGCGTCGACAAGAGCGGCCCGTTGCTCATCGACGTGGACGCCACGCTCATCATCGCCGCCCGTGATCGACGTTTCGACGAGAAGCAGACAACGACCCCCGACCCCGAAGCAGACGGAGCCCCACATGGCCACTGAATTCATCATGCCCAAGCTCGGCCTCACCATGGAAGAAGGCACCATTCTCGAATGGCTCGTCGAGGACGGCGCCGCCATCACCCCCGGCATGGCGGTGTTGCGTATCGAGACCGACAAGGTCGAGAGCGATGTCGAGTCCCCCGCCGCCGGAATCCTGCATCGCGCCGCCGGTGTCGGCGACACCTTCGCCTGCGGAGCCACCATCGGCTTCCTGTTGACCGAGGGCGAGCAACCTCCGGCCACGACCAAGACCACCGGCGCGGCGCCGACTCCGGTAGCCGCACCCGTGGCGACGGCGGCGATGACACCTGCCGTGGCGCGCGCCTCCACCGATGGACGTGCGTTCATCTCGCCCAACGCCCGGCGCGTGGCGCGCGAGTTGGGGATCGACGTCACCACCGTGGTCGGCACCGGCCCCAACGGTCGCGTGGTGGCCGCCGACGTGCAGAACGCCCACCAGAACCCCGACGCCCGCCGTGCACCGGCGGCCGCATTGCCCACCGTGGCGCCCATCGTGTCGTCGAACGGACAGGTGCTGGCCACCGCGGCCGCGCGTCAATTGGCCGAACTGCTCGGTCTGGATCTGTCGCTCGTTCCCTACGACCCCACCGACGGACGCGTCACGCGCGACGGTGTGGCCGCCTACGTGCGCTCACGGTTGGCCACACCGGTGTCGTCCGGTGCGTCGGGTGCGACTTCTCCGACGACCAAGGCTCCGCTCGCACCGGCGTCGCAGACACCCGCGTCGGTCAAGAAGATGTCGGGTATGCGCGGCACCATCGCCAAGCGCATGCACTCCAGCTTGCAGGAGATGGCCCAGCTGACCCTGCACATGGATGCCGACCTCGACGCCGTGGTCGCCGATCGTGAAGCGCGCAAAGCCCAAGGCGGTGCGACCCTGCCCGGTTTCACCGACTACGTCATCGCCGCGTGCGCCCGCGCTCTGCGTCTGCACCCCATCGTCAATTCGCAGGTGACCGACGACGGAATCGCGTTGTTGCCCGACGTGCACGTGAGCATGGCCGTGGCCCTCGACGAGGGCCTCATCGTGCCGGTGATCAAGAACACACTTTCTCTCGACCTGCCCGGTCTGGCCGACCAAACCAAGCGCCTGTCGACGGCCGCTCGCGAGGGCAAGTTGGCCCTGGGCGAACTCGAGGGTGGAACCTTCTCGGTGAGCACGCTCGGCATGTTCGGAGTCGACGGATTCACCCCCGTCATCAACCCCCCCAACACCGCCATC
>SYCH01000035.1 GCA_005787025.1 Actinomycetota bacterium
GCACGGTGGCGTCCTGCGTGGGGATCTTGCAGATGACCGTGGACGGCCCGGAGCCACCGACGTACGCGACCTCCAGTCGGCCGACCTCACCCATGAATCCGATGCCGGCACCCATGTTGCTGACGGTGACCGACGAGACCGTCGTGCTCGCGTCGATCGCACCACCTGCACGGAGGGCCGCGGTCAACCATGGCGCGTCGATGTCGGCGGTGGAAACGGGGAACGAGGTCATGGGTTCTCCTGAATCCGAGGTGACGCCGTGAAACGGCCGGGCGGAAACGCGTTCGTGACGCGCTCGACGGCGTCCCAATCGTGGGTGAGGGTGCGGTGGGCGATGCGCCAATCGCCGTCGCGACACTCGAATCGATCGAAGTAGCGTCCCCCGAACTTCTCGAGGAACTCGCCCTGCTCGTCACGGCAACGGTGCCAGGCCAGCACCTGGGTCTCGACCTCGGCCGACGTCGCCGAGGTGAACACGACGTGCGGCGGGTTGCAGAAGTGGGTGGTGGCGACGGCGTATCGGCGCAACTTGCCGGTGGCCAACCGGGCGAAGTCCACCCCCAGGCCCACGAACGATCCGTGATCGTCGGTCGCGTCGGGGTGGTAGACGCTGGCTACCAATTCGGCGTCGCAGCGGTCGATCCCCCGGCAGTAGTCGAGCAGGCAACGTTGGATCGCCATCGACGCCGCGACGGCTTCGGCAGGGGTCAGCGGACCGTGGGCCTCGGAAACGGTGGTCACCGGAGGAACAGTAGTGCCCGAGGCGATCAATTATCGCCGGGTAAGTTTCCCGGGGGAGAGGTTCACTAAGGTCGAAGCAACGGTGCGAGTCGGGGTTCAGGGTGAAGAGCACCCAAGGGTGCGGAGGGGGAATGATGGCGCAGGTTCCGGTGACCGAAGGGGTGTTCACGTGGCCCTCGGAGAGTCCGCAATTGATCGGCAGTCGCTGTGTCACGTGCGGCAACCACATGTTCCCCGTCCAACAGGGTTGCCCGAAGTGCACGGGGGCCGAGACCGCGGAAGTGCTCTTGGGTCGTCGCGGAACTCTGTGGACCTGGACCGTGCAGGGCTTCCCGCCCAAGGCCCCGCCCTACGCCGGAGACGTCGATCCCAAGACGTTCAAGGCTTTCGGGGTCGGGTACGTGGAATTGCCGGGACAGTTGAAGATCGAGTCGCGCCTGACCGAGGCCGATCCGGAGAAGTTGAAGATCGGCATGGAGATGGAGATGGTCATCGTGCCGCTCTCGACCGATGCCGACGGGAACGAAGTCGTCACCTTCGCGTTCGCGCCGGTGGCCTGAGAAACGACCAGACCCAAGGGAGCAGAAATGACCACGGAAGTTGCCATCGTCGGAATCGGAATGCACGAGTTCGGTCGCACCGAAGGCGTGTCGGGCATGGATCAGGGAGTCATCGCCGTTCGTCGGGCCTGTGCCGACGCCGGCGTCAGTTGGGAGGACATGCAGTTCGCCTTCGGTGGCTCGATGGCCGCCGGAGCGGCCGACACCATGGTGTCGTTGCTCGGACTCACCGGTCTGCAGTTCATCAACGTGGCCAACGGTTGTGCCACCGGTGGATCGGCGTTGTTCTCGGCCTACAACACCATTCGCTCGGGTGTCTTCGACCTCGGTATCGCCGTCGGTTTCGACAAGCACGAGCGCGGTGCGTTCCGGGTCAACACCAAGGGCAGTGGTCTCGGTGATTGGTACGGCGCGTCCGGACTGGCCCTCACCACGCAGTTCTTCGGAATGAAGATCAACCGCTACATGCACGAATACGGCATCTCACAGAGCACGCTGGCCAAGGTGTCCGAGAAGGCGTTCCGCAACGGAGCCATAAACCCGATGGCGTGGCGGCGCAAGCCGATCTCC
Organism: Actinomycetota bacterium; assembly: GCA_005787025.1. Classification (GTDB taxonomy): domain Bacteria; phylum Actinomycetota; class Acidimicrobiia; order Acidimicrobiales; family Ilumatobacteraceae; genus Casp-actino8. The sequence goes on from SYCH01000035.1 coordinate 1,872, forward strand.
GAGGAAGAGGTCCTGAACTCGGCGATGCTCTCGTACCCGTTGACGCAGTACATGTTCTGCTCACCCGGCGAGGGTGGTGTGGCTCTCATCCTGGCGCGCGCCGACAAGGCTCACCTGTACACCGACAAGCCGATCTTCCTGAAAGCCGCCGTCGTGCGTAGCCGTCGTTTCGGAAGTTTCGAGGTGTTGGCGCCGTCCATCGCCCTCGAACACAATGCCGGACCCACCGTGGACGCATCCAAGGCCGCCTTCGAGATGGCCGGCATGGGCCCCAAGGACATGGACCTCGCGCAGTTGCAGGACACCGAGTCCGGTGCCGAGGTGATGCACATGGCCGAGAACGGATTCTGCGAGCACGGCGAGCAGGAGTTCATGATTCAGGCCGGAGAGACCGAGATCGGCGGCAAGTTCCCGGTGAACACCGACGGTGGTTGCCTGGCGAACGGTGAGCCGATCGGTGCCTCGGGATTGCGACAGGTGTACGAGAACGTGCTGCAGTTGCGGGGTCAAGCCGGAGCCCGTCAGGTGCCGAACGATCCCAAGACCGCGTACACGCACGTGTACGGCGCTCCCGGAATCTCCGGCGTCACCATCTTGTCGCGCTGAGGTCGCACCATGGCCGTTCTCACCGCCGACCACGCTCGTGATCGAGGCGACGTCGCCGCTCTGATCGACGAGTTCCGCGAGGTCACCTGGGCTCAACTGGATGAGCGCGTGAATCGGCTCGTCAACGGTCTGCGCGACGCTGGTCTGCGGACCGGTGACACGGTGGCGGTCATCGTGGGCAACCACTGCGAGTATTTCGAACTGGCGATGGCGTGCGCTCACGGCGGCTGGACCTACGTGCCGGTCAACTGGCACTGGGTGGCCGACGAATTGGCGTACGTTTTCGCTGACGCCGCGGCCGCCGCTGTCTTCGTCGACGATCGCTTCGTCGAGGCCACCACCGTGGCGTTGCGCGACGATCGCAGTGCGAACGTTCGCCTGGTGGTCGGCATCCGAACGGCCGCCGACTCGGTGGTTCGCGGCGACGGCCGATTCCGCGAGTACGACGACGTCGTGTCGGCCGGCTCGTCGGCCGAACCCGCGGATCAGATGCTCGGAGGTCCGAGGTTCTACACCTCGGGCACCACCGGACGCCCCAAGGGGGTTCGGGGCATGTTGTCCGGGGGCTTGTCGATGACGCCCGACATCATGAAGTTGGTGGCGGCGGGCTTCTCGAACTTCTTGCCCATTCCCGGTCGCACCATGTTGTGCGGGCCCTTTTACCACTCGGCGCAATGGGCGTTCTCGTACCTGCCGATGATCGGTGGATCTTCGGTGGTGATGCAGCACAAGTTCGATTCGGCCGAAATGCTCGAGTTGATCGACCGCTATTCCTGCACCAACGTGCATCTGGTCCCGACCCAGATGAAGCGCATGCTCGACCTGCCCGACGACGTGAAGAGTCGTTTCGTCGGTGGATCGCTCACGACGGTGTGGCACGGTGCGGCTCCGTGTCCCCCGGCGGTGAAGCGGAGCTTGATCGAATGGATGGGTCCGAAGATCACCGAGTACTACGGTAGCACCGAAGGTTCGATCATCTCCACGATCTCCTCGACGGAGTGGTTGGCCAAGGGCGGAAGTGTGGGCAAACCGTTGGAGACGGTCGAGGTGATCGTGGTCGACGACGAAGGCAACCGGATCGCCCAAGGTGCCGAGGGCACGTTGTACTTCCGCAACAAGATGGGCACCGATTTCACGTACCACAACGACGAGGGCAAGACGGCCGCGGCCCATCTCGAGCCCGGCGTGTTCACGACCGGCGACGTCGGCTACCTCGATGCCGATGGCTACTTGTGGTTGAGCGATCGCAAGATCGACATGATCATCAGCGGTGGGGTCAACATCTACCCGGCCGAGATCGAAGGTGTCCTGGCGGTGCACCCGGCGGTCGAGGACGTGGCGGTCATCGGTGTCCCCGACGAGGAGTTCGGCGAGAGCGTGAAGGCCTTGGTTCAGGTGAAGGACGGCGTCGTGCCCGACGAAGCTTTGTCATCGGAATTGATCGCCCACTGTCGCGAACTTCTGGCCGGTTACAAGGCGCCGCGATCGGTCGACTACGTGGCTCACGTACCGCGCACCGGAACGGGCAAGATCCAAAAGGCTCCGCTACGCGCGCCGTATTGGGAAGGTCATCAGCGACGTATCTGAGTTCCGAACGAGGGGGAGACGTGAAACGAGTCGATTACAGCCGGTGCTACCACCAAGGAGTTCGTGTCCCGAACCTGGAACGGGCGATGTCCGAGTTGGGTGATTCGCTCGGGGTGACGTGGTGCGAAACGCAAACCCGCGAGCAGAACGTGTGGTTGCCCGGCGAGGGGGAGAAGCAGATTCCGTTGCGGTTCACGTATTCGGCCGAGGGACCCCAGCACATCGAGTTGCTCGAAGGGGCGCCGGGTTCCATCTGGGACGGCCGTTCGAACCCGGGACTTCATCATGTCGGCGTGTGGTCCGACGACGTGGCGGGCGAGTCGTTGGCCTTGGTCGAACGGGGGTGGACGATCGTCATGGCCCAGGCACCACCCGAGAAGAACTACGGAGCCTTCACCTACGTCCAACCGCCCAGCGGACTGATCGTGGAGTTGGTCTGGAGCGCGATCAAGCCCATGTTCGATCGTTGGTTCGCTGGCGGACCGCTCGGATGAGTGACGAGATGAACACGACCCACACACCCACCTCGAGCGGCTTCTCGGCCGCGTCCACCACCGACGACGTTCTCGCCGGTCTCGATCTCACGGGTCGGCGATTCCTGGTAACCGGGGCCTCGGGCGGACTCGGTCTCGAAACCACGCGGGCACTGGCGGCGCACGGAGCCACCGTCGTGATGGCCGCGCGAAATCCCGACAAGAACCGCGAGGCCATGACGTCCATTCGTGGCGCGCATCCCGGTGCGGACCTCGAGGAGTTGGACGTCGACCTCGGCTCGCTGGAGTCGGTGCGGGCGGCGTCGGCGCGCTTTCTCGCCGATTCCCGCCCGCTTCACGGGCTCATCCTGAACGCCGGAATCATGGCCACGCCGTTGGGTCACACCAGCGACGGTTTCGAGCAACAGTTCGGTGTCGATCATCTCGGGCACTTCTTGTTGGCCCGCGAGTTGATGCCGCGGCTCGTGCAGTCGGCACCGGCGCGGGTGGTGGTGCTCTCGTCGGCGGGTCATCGCATGGGTGACATCGACTTCGGCGACCCGAACTTCGCGAAACGCGACTACGACCCGTTCCTGTCGTACGGGGCGGCCAAGACCTGCAACGTCCTGCACGCGGTCGAGATCGATCGTCGATACCGGGACCTCGGCGTTCGTGCCTTCGCGGTTCACCCCGGTGGCATCCACACCGAACTGGGTCGCTACATGACACCCGAGGTGATCCAGTCCTTGATGGATCGCATCAGTGACCGGCCCCAGGCGCTCACGTGGAAAAGTCCGGAACAAGGGGCCGCCACCACGGTGTGGGCGGCCACGTCGGCGTTGCTCGATGGCCGAGGTGGCGAGTACTGCGAGGACTGCAACGTGTCGCCGGTGGTCGACGACGACTCCTTGGCCGCCGTCGGGGTGGCCGCCCGCGCGGTGGACCCCGAGCGAGCCCGGGAACTCTGGGTTCTGAGCGAGCGACTGGTGGGCTGACCCCGATCCGGGACGGAGAAAGCGCCGGTTTCGGGCACTTTTCCTACCCAGAACGCGGGGGGTTTGTTACGGTGCCGTCGTGGCCACGATCCTCGCGCACATCACGGTCAAGCCGGGCGCCGAAGCGCGCTTCGAGGAGATCTCGCGCGACCTCTATCGAGCCAGCCACGCCGGCGAGCAGGGTCTGTTGCGCTACGAGTACTGGCGGGGCTCCGAACCGAGCACCTATTACACGCTGCTCGCCTTCACCGATTTCGCCGCGTTCATCGCGCATCAGACGAGCGAGCACCACGAGGCGGCGTCACCCCAACTGGGGTCGGTGTTGGCCGGTCTCCGCTTGGAATGGGTCGACCCGATGCAGGGCGCGAGTCCGTTGCCGAGCACCGAAGCCCAGGACCTCTCCGGATCCACCGACGAACTGACGCGCGCGTACGCCAAACGCTTCGCCGCCCA
>SYCH01000036.1 GCA_005787025.1 Actinomycetota bacterium
CCTGCGACCATTCGTCGACATCATCGCCGACGAGGTGAACGTCAAGAGGGTCGTGTTGTCGGCGGAACAGGAGTCGGGAGCGACCGCGGTTCTGCAGGTGATTCCGGGCGCTCTCGGTCCACGCCTGGGAGGGCGCACCCAAGAGGTCATCAAGGCCGTCAAGACCGGTGACTGGTCTCACCTGAACGGTGTCGTCGTGGCCGGAGGCATCGAGTTGGTCGAGGGTGAGTACACCATCAAGATGGCCGCGGCCGAAGGCTCGGCCGGTGCGACCCTGGCCGATGGTTTGGGCATGGTCGGTCTAGACATCGAGGTCACGCCCGAACTCTCCGCCGAAGGGATCGCACGCGATCTCATTCGACTCGTGCAACAGGCGCGTCGGGATGCCGACCTCGAGGTGAGTGATCGCATCGTGCTGACTCTCGGGGTACCCGAGTCGGTTCGCCGCCAGGTGGCCCTCTTCGTCGACATGATCACGAGTGAGACGTTGGCGACGTCGGTGGCGTGGAGTGACGGAACTCCCAACGCCGAACTGGACGACGAGCCCGTGTACATCGGTGTGTCACTGAGTCGATAGTCCCACGGCGGAGCACCAACGGGACTATCCTCGCCGTAAACATCGATCAAGGACGTCCCCATGGCCAGCAAATCGGTCAAGAAACCCGCCAAGAAGCCTGTCGCGAAGAAACCCGCCAAGAAGCCCGTGGCGAAGAAACCCGCCCAGAAGCCCGTCGCGAAGAAACCCGCCAAGAAGCCCGTCGCGAAGAAACCCGCCAAGAAGCCCGTGGCGAAGAAGCCCACCCCGAAGAAGGTCGCACCGAAGAAAGTCGTGGCGAAGAAGCCCGTGGCGAAGAAGCCCACCCCGAAGAAGGTCGCACCGAAGAAAGTCGTGGCGAAGAAGCCCGTGGCGAAGAAGCCCGTGGCGAAGAAACCCGCCAAGAAGCCCGTGGCGAAGAAGCCGGCCCCCGTCGCCAAGACGCCCGCCACCAAGGTCGTGGCCGTCAAGCCCGCTCCGGCCCCCAAGAAGCCGATCAAGCCGGTCTTCGTCAAGCCCGCGGTTCCGGGCAAGAAGCCCAAGACCAAGGACGGCATCATCTCCAACAAGGATTTCGATCTGGCGTTCCTGCGGACCCAGCGCACGTTGCTGGAGACTGAACGTGCCCGACTGCTCGGTCAGGCCGAACGACTCGAGAACGAGCGTGAGCAACTCATCGAAGAGGCCGGAATGGGTGACGACCAGTTCGACGAAGACGGCGGCGAGGGCGACACCATGGCCGTCGAACGTGAGCGTGATCGGGTGCTCTCCGAACAAGCTCGCCAGATCGTCGAGGACATCGACGCCGCACTAAAGCGCATCGAGACCGGCGATTACGGCTACAGCGTCATCTCGACCCGACCGATTCCTCGTGAGCGCCTCGAGGTGATCCCGTGGGCGGTCGAGTTGGTCGAGGAGAGAGTCGGCGGGATCGGCCGTCGATGAGCGACGTGGTCGGTGAGTCACCGGCCTCGCACGTCGGTGTCAGAGGTGCATCGTTGGTCGTGGCCGCGTTGTGCGTCGCGATCGACCAGATCACCAAGCACTGGGCCCTGAATGCATTGAGCGACGGTCATGTGATCCATGTCGTGTGGACGCTGCAATTCAACTTGGCGTTCAACGGTGGGATGGCCTTCGGTCGCGGTCAGGGATGGGGGCCGATCATCGGAGTCATCGCCACGGTGGTGGTCGTCGGTCTGCTGGTATCGATGCGTCAAGGCAGCGGACGACTTGCGACCGCTTCGGTCGGACTCATCGTCGGTGGCGCCCTGGGCAACATCGTCGATCGTTTGTTCCGCGAGGACGGGCTGTTTCGTGGTCGCGTGGTCGACTTCATCGACTTCCAATGGTTTCCGATCTTCAACGTGGCCGACATCTGTATCAACGTCGGTGGTGCGCTGCTGATCTTCGGTTACGTCGTCTCGTCACGGTCGAACGAGGTGACCCCATGAGTTCGATCGTCCACGAGGAGATCCCCGATTCTCTCGACGGGGAGCGTCTCGATCGCATCGTGTCGCTCATCACCGAGGTCAGTCGGTCCGATGCCGCCACCATGATCGCCTCGGGTGGGGTGACGGTCGACGGAGCCCCGGCCCCCAGCGGGAAGGTGCGGCTGAAGGCCGGTCAGTCGGTCACCGTCGACCTGGCGACTTTGCCCGTCGAACAACTTCCGCAGCCCGATGCCGCGATCGTCGTCGATGTCGTTCACGTCGACGACGACGTGATCGTCGTGAACAAGGCCGCCGGTCTCGTGGTGCACCCCGGCGCGGGGAACGCGGAGGGAACGTTGGTGAACGGTTTGCTCGCCCGGTATCCCGAGATCGCCGAGGTGGGAGAGGCCCATCGACCCGGCATCGTCCATCGTCTCGACGTCGGCACCACCGGTTTGCTCATCGTGGCTCGCACCCGACGTGCCTACGAGGCCTTCGTGGCCATGTTGGCGGCTCGCGAGGTCACTCGTCGCTACACGGCGCTCGTGTGGGGTCGTCCGGCCGCGCCGGTGGGAACCATCGACGCCGCCATTGGTCGCGACCCCCGCGACCCGTTGCGCATGGCGGTGGTGGCCAGCGGCAAACCGGCCCGCACGAATTACCGCGTCGAGCAGACGTTCTCCGAACCCGACGTGTCGTTGGTGACCTGTGAGCTGGAGACCGGACGGACGCATCAGATCCGTGTGCACCTTCAGGCCACGGGCCATCCCGTCGTGGGCGACCCGTCGTACGGAGGTGCTCGGGCACCGTTGGCGATCGGTCGTCCGTTCCTGCACGCGGGTGGTCTGGAATTCGAACATCCCTTCACCGGCGAGCCGATGACTTTCGAGGCGCCCTTGCCTCCGGATCTGTCGACGGTTCTGGCTCGACTGGAGCCGTAACGGGGAGAAACCCTGCTAGAGTGACGTCGACCGTAAAACGGGTCCCGTGAGGCCCGAACGGAGGAAACATGAGTGGAACGTCGTCGGGCACCGACCCGCTACAACCGAACCCGCGCGAATCCGCGACCACTCTTTCCTCCGAGGTTTCCGTCGTCGTTCTCGGTGAAGCCGATGTCTCGCGGGCCGTCACCCGCATCGCGCACGAGATCATCGAACGCAATCACGGTCTCGACGGGGTCGTCATCGTCGGACTCCAACGAGGCGGCGTCTGGATTGCTGAGCGCCTGGGCGCGGCCATCGCGCGCATCGAAGATTCTCGGGAGGTGCCGGTAGGTCGTTTGGACGTGGCGCTGTTCCGTGACGACATCTCTCTCAGGCCGGTGACCCCGGTGTCGATCACCGAGATCCCGGTCGACCTGGCCGGCTCCACCGTCGTGCTGGTCGACGACGTCCTCTTCACCGGCCGCACGGTTCGGGCCGCCCTGGACGCGTTGAACCAATACGGTCGACCGGCCGCGGTGCAGTTGGCGGTGCTGGTGGACCGCGGCCATCGCGAGCTTCCCATTCGTCCCGATTACGTGGGCAAGAACCTGCCCACCGGTCGTGACGAGGACGTGATCGTCGCGGAGTCGGGCGTGACGATCGTGCGCAAGGCGGCGTCATGAAGCATCTGCGCAGCATTCCGGAACTCGGTGTCGACGGCATCGTGCGCATCTTGAACCTGGCCGATCACATGGTCGAGGTGAATCGTCGTCCGGTGCCCAAGGTGCCGGCGTTGGTGGGTCGGACCGTGGTGAGTCTCTTCTTCGAGGACTCCACCCGCACCCGCATCAGCTTCGAAACCGCGGCCAAGAGGTTGTCCGCGGACACCATGAGCTTCAGCGTGTCGACCTCCAGCGTCAACAAGGGCGAGAGCTTGCGCGACACCATCGAGACCGTCAGCGCCATGGGTGTGGCGGCCTTCGTCGTGCGCCACAAGACGTCGGGGGTTCCGTGGCAGCTGTCCGACTGGACCGATGCCAGCATCATCAACGCCGGTGATGGGTGGCACCAACATCCCACCCAAGCGTTGCTCGACTGCCACACCATTCGCACCGAATTGGGGCGCCCGTCCAGCGCGGACTGCTTGACCGGTGTGCGGATCGCGATCGTCGGCGACGTCCGACACAGTCGCGTCGCTCGCAGCAACATCCAAGCGTTCACCGCTCTCGGGGCGAGCGTCGTCGTGGTCGCGCCGCGCACCTTGTTGCCTCCCGAGGTGCACACGTGGCCGGTCGAGGTGACTTCGAACCTCGACGAGGTGATCGGAGACGTCGACGTGTTGTACATGCTGCGCATGCAACGCGAGCGCATGAACGAAGCCCTGGTGCCGGACCTCGGGGAGTACTCGAATCGCTTCGGACTCGACCGCACGCGGGCCGCACGTCTGCGCCCCGAGTGCCTCGTCATGCACCCGGGGCCGATGAACCGGGGAGTGGAGATGATGCTGGATCCGTCCGACCTCGCCCGATCGGTCATCACGCGTCAGGTCAGCAACGGTGTGGCGGTGCGCATGGCGGTGCTGTTCGACGTGTTGGGAGAAGCGAGCTCGGAGGTTGCCTCATGAACGGTCGTGACACGAACACCGTGAACATCGTGGGTGGTCGCATCGTCGACTCCACCACCGACGCGAACGGTCGTCGCGCCGATGTTCACATCGTCGACGGTCGCATCGCACTGGTGGTCGAACCCGGAACGGATCTGCCCGGGGCGGCGACGGTGCTGGACGCGTCGAACGCCGTGGTGTCACCGGGCTTCGTCGATCTGCACACGCATCTTCGCGAGCCCGGTCGGGAGGAGTCCGAGACCATCGAGACGGGCAGTCGTGCCGCTGCTCTTGGTGGATTCACCGCCGTGGTGGCGATGCCCAACACCGACCCGGCCCAGGATTCACGGGCCGTGGTCGAGTTCGTGCGCGAGCAAGGTCGCCGGGCGGGTCTGTGCGAGGTCGTTCCGTCGGGTTGCATCACCGTGGGCCGCGCCGGCGAACACCTGGCGCCGTACGCCGAGCTGATGAAGTCCGGGGTCACGTTGTTCACCGACGACGGCAACGGCGTGCAGGATCCGTTGCTCATGCGACGGGCGTTCGAGTACTCGTCCGATCTCGGCATCACGATGGCCCAGCATTGCGAGGTGAGCCGTCTCACCGCCGGTGCCGTCATGCACGAGGGTTCGTGCTGCAGTCATCTCGGACTGCCGGGCTGGCCGGCCATCGCCGAGGAATTGATGGTGCACCGCGACATCGAGTTGGTGCGCATCACCGGTGGTCGACTGCACGTGCTGCACGTCTCGACGGCGCGCAGCGTCGACATGATTCGCGCCGCCAAGGCCGACGGCCTCGCCGTCACGGCCGAAGCCACCCCGCATCACTTCACCCTCGACGACGAATCGTTGCGCACGTTCGACCCGGTCTTCAAGGTGAATCCGCCGTTGCGCACGATGGCCGACATCGACGCGCTCAAGGCCGGACTCCGTGACGGAACCATCGACGCCATCGCCACCGATCATGCGCCGCACGCCGATCATCTGAAGGAACAGCCACTCGATGTGGCACCGCCCGGGATGCTCGGTTTGGAGACGGCCTTCGCGCTCGCGGTCGGGGAGTTGGGGATGGATCTGCAGTCGGTGCTGGCCTGTCTCAGTTGGAACCCGGCCCGCATCGCCGGCATCGGGGACCGACACGGCCGACCGGTGGCCGAGGGCGAGCCGGCGAACCTGGTCGTGCTCGACCCCGGCGCGGCCTGGGTGGTCGATCGGGGCTTGGTGGCCAGCAAGAGTGGTAACACTCCGTTTCACGGTCGCTCGGTGACCGGCCGGGTGCGTCACACGGTGTCGAACGGGCGGGCCGTGGTCATCGACCAGGTGGCCCAACGATGATTCATTCTCATTCATTACAACGTATGGCTATGCATGCCAACGGGCGACCCCAGGGAGAAGACGACAAGTGACGATGAAGAGTGGAGCCCTCCGCGAGGCCGCCCTGGTGCTGGCCGATGGAAGCGTGTTCGAGGGCGAGGCCATCGGGGCCGAGGTCGCGATCTCGTCGGGGGAAGTGGTGTTCAACACCGTGCTGACGGGTTACCAGGAAGTGCTCACCGACCCCAGCTACGCCGGCCAGATCGTGACGTTCACCTATCCCCACATCGGGAACTACGGGACCACAGCCGTCGATGACGAGGGTCGGCGGCCGCATTGTCGCGGGGTGATCGTCCGGGATCTCGCACGTCGACACAGCAACCACCGCGCTGAACAGAGTCTCGATTCCATGTTGCGCGCCACCGGCGTGGCCGGCATCGCGGGCATCGACACGCGGCGACTCACGCGACTATTGCGTGACACCGGTGCGATGCCGGGCGCGTTCGGAACGGCCTCGGAGTCCGAGCTGTTGGTGGTCGCGCGCGCCGAACGCGGCACCGACGGCATCGACCTGGTCGCCAAGGTCACCACGCCCGAGCCCTACTTCTTCGGTTCGGGCCCCTTGAAGGTCGTGGCGTACGACTTCGGGATCAAGACCACCATCCTGCGTTGTCTGTCCGAGATCGCCACGGTCGAGGTCGTGCCGGCGTCCACGTCGGCGGCCGAGGTTCTGGCGCGCTCACCTCAGGGAGTCTTCTTGTCCAACGGACCAGGTGATCCGCAATCCGTCGGCTACGCGGTCGACGCGATTCGCGAGTTGCTGGGAGAGGTGCCGGTGTTCGGCATCTGTCTCGGACACCAGCTGCTCAGTCGTGCCTTGGGTGGCTCCACCTACAAGTTGCCCTTCGGACATCACGGCGGCAATCATCCGGTGCGACACGAGGCCTCGGGCCACGTCGAGATCACCAGTCAAAATCACAACTTCTGCGTGGACGCCGACAGCCTGGGTGGTCGGGTGAGCGTGACCCACGTGAACCTCAACGACGGCACGAACGAAGGCATGGTGGTGCGCGACACGCCCGCTTTCAGCGTGCAGTACCACCCCGAAGCGGGACCCGGTCCGCATGACAGTCGGTATCTCTTCGATCAGTTCGCCAACCTCATGAAGAACGGGAGCATCTGAGATGCCCAAGCGCACCGATCTCTCGTCGATCCTCATCATCGGCTCCGGGCCCATCGTGATCGGGCAAGCGTGTGAGTTCGACTATTAGGGCACCCAAGCCTTTCGCGTACTGAAGGAGGAGGGCAATCGCGTCATCCAGGCCAACTCGAACCCGGCCACCATCATGACCGATCCCGATTTCGCCGACCGCACCTACATCGAACCCCTCACGTGGGAAGTGGTGGCGCGCATCATCGAACGCGAGAAGCCCGATGCCGTGCTTCCCACCCTCGGCGGACAGACCGGTTTGAACACCGCCATGGCCCTGTTCGAGCGGGGACTGGTCGGCGTGCCGGGAACGCCCGAACTCATCGGGGCCAACGCCGAGGCCATCGCCACCGCCGAGGATCGCGACAAGTTCAAGCAGGCCATGTTGGAGATCGGTTTGTCGGTTCCGCCCAGTGGCATCGCGCACTCCATGGACGAGGCCATGAAGGTCATCGAGACGATCGGATTGCCGTCCATCATCCGACCCGCGTACATCCTCGGTGGTCGCGGCACCGGTATCGCCTCGACCCCCGAACAGTTCGCGGTTCTGGCGGCCAACGGCCTGGCGGCCAGTCCGATCAACGAGATCCTCATCGAGAAGAGCATCGCCGGTTGGAAGGAATACGAACTCGAGGTGATGCGCGACCGCGCCGACAACTGCGTGATCATCTGCTCGATCGAGAACTTC
>SYCH01000037.1 GCA_005787025.1 Actinomycetota bacterium
GACGAATTGCCGGCATGGTGAACGTGGTTCACGCCCGCGATGTTCGGGTACACCTGCTTGCACATGTCGTCGAACGACTTTTCGAACCCGTCCAACACCCGACCACCCAGACGCTCGAACGACGGCGCGAGACCGGCCAACGATTCGATGGTGGTGCCGGGGCGCAGGTGCTCGTCCTTGGCCAAGGCCACCGAACCGTCGGGGTTCAGGATCGGGATGATGCTGCGATCGAAACGACCCTCTTCCTGCGCGCGGGCGGCGCGCTTCTGGCTCTCGAAGGCCAATGCATCCACGTCCTCACGGGTGAAGCCCTCGATGGTGGCGATGAGGTCGGCCGACACGCCCTGGGGCACCAGGGGGTACATCGCGCGCAGCGCGGCGTTGCCCACGGTGAAATCCGGCGGGCCGCTGGGGGCGGGCCAACGTGACATGGATTCCACGCCACCGGCCACCACCACGTCCTGGTGTCCGGACTGCACGGCCATGGCCGCCCACGACACGGCCTGCTGACCCGAACCGCAGAAGCGGTTGATGGTGACGCCCGGGGCCTCCACGGGCCAGCCGGCGGCCAGCACCGCCATGCGACCGATGCACGCGCCGTGATCGCCGGCGTCGTTGCCGTTACCGATGATCACGTCGTCCACGTCGGCGGCGTCGAATCCCACGCGCGCCTGCAGGCCCTTCAGAACCTGGGCCAGCAACTCCTGCGGATGGATGTGGTGCAGGGAACCGGTGTCCTTGCCCTTGCCGCGGGGGCTGCGCACTCCGTCGATGATCCAAGCTTCGGCCATGGTGACTCTCCTCGTCAGTGGGAACGAGGAAACCGTAGTGGACGCGGACGGAGGCGACTCGCCTCGGCCCGCGACATGCGGCGTTTTCGGCCCGTTTTCACAGGGAAGCGACGATCCGGGGCTGTTCGCGTTCGCGCAGGGCGATGTTGACCCGTTGACGTTCGAGCACCTGGTCGAGTGTCTTGGCCGACTGCGGAATGGGATGCTCGGCGAAGAACGCTCCGACTTCGGCACCCTTCTCCGCCGTGTTGAGCGTCGCGACCGGCTGGACCATACGGATGATGGTGTTCACCGGGAACGTCGAGTTCGCGTGGGTCCAATTCTCGCGCACGAATCTCCAGGCGACGTCGCCGTGTCGACGATTCTGCATGGCTCGGGCCAGCACGAACGGGGCGTTCTGAGACTTCACCTCACCGCTCAGGGCGAAGCGACAGGTTTCGAGAATCAGGTTCGCGTCGTCGAAGTCGGCCAGGGCGTAGAGGTATCGCAGTTGCTCTTGCGGCGTCGCCGCGGATCGGAAGAGGTCCCGGAATCGGCCGTAGTCGACGGCGTCACCGGTGGAGGCCACGACCGCTGTCGCGGCGGCCGCGAGTTCGGGGTGAACATCGGATGAATCGACGACCGAACGATCGAAGATCGAGCGACAGCGAACACGGGCGTCGTCGTCGCCGCCGTTGACGGCCAACAAGGTGACGAGCAGTCCGCGTAGTTTGGATCGCAAATCGTCCTCGTTCGGTCGGGGGTCCCATCCGATGTCGAGTACCGCATCGGAAACGAGGGTCCGAACGCGAGCTTGCAGTTTCTCTTGATGCGACTCGGGGACGACCCGCGTGAGACCGCGAAGCCCGATGGAGATGGCTTGCCAAACCGCCAATTCACGTTCGTCGGTGAAGTCCGAGATGAGCGTCAGATAGTCGATCGCGCTCAATCGGCCGGCCACCACGGCGTTCCACGCATCGTCCACCAGGTTGTAGCGCTCGACCGTGTTCATGCCGGCCACCACGTCGTGCGAGAGGCGAGCGAGCAACTCGGGGGAGTAGTCGACACGATAGAAGCCGTGGCCCTCGGCGTTGACGACCACCGAGGCCGTGGGATCGTTCAGCGGAACTCGAAGTTCCTCGGAGGTCATCAGGTGTTTCGTGGTGGACCCGTTCACCCGAACGTGCACGGGAACCAACCAGGTGCCTTCCTCGTCGTTGCTTGCGTCGAAGGAAAAACGGCGTTGACGTAGCACGAGTTCGTCGCCCTCGACACGGGCACCGATCAACGGGTAGCCGGGTTGCCAGATCCACGAATCCATGAGGGCGCGCACGGGCTCGCCCCCACCGTCGGCTTCGACGGTGGTTTCGATGGCATCCCACAGGTCGGAGGTCTCGGTGTTGCCGTAACTGTGGGTGCGCAGATAGTGGCGGATGCCGTCGCGGAACCGGCTCTCGCCCAGATACTGCTCGAGCATGCGCAGGATCGATCCACCCTTTTCATAGGTGAGGACGTCGAACATGCCCTCGCAGTCGTCGGGAGAACGCACCTCGAATTCGATGGGCCGTGTGCTCGCGAGCGAGTCGGTGTCGAAAGCGGCGGTCCGATCGAGGGAGAAGGTGGTCCAGCGATCCCAGTCGGGCCGGTAGGCGGCACAGGCGGCGACTTCCATGAACGTGGCGAAGGCCTCGTTCAGCCAGATGCCGTTCCACCATTTCATGGTGACGAGATCGCCGAACCACATGTGGGCCAGCTCGTGACTGACCACGTCGGCGACCAACTGCTGTTCCGACTGCGTGCTGGTGGCGGGGTCGACGAGCAGCAACGACTCGCGGTACGTGATGCAACCGACGTTCTCCATCGCCCCGGCGGCGAAGTCGGGGAGTGCGACCATGTCGATCTTGGCGTCGGGATACGGAATGCCGTAGTAGTCGACGAACCACTGCAGACTCCGGGCTCCGACGTCGAGACCGAACGCGGTGAGGTGCGACTTGCCCGGCACGTGCACCAGACGAAGCGGCACACCGCCCACGTCGACCACCGACGTGGTTTCGAGTCGGCCGACGACGAAGGCGACCAAGTAGGTGCTCATGGGCATGGTGTCGGCGAACCTCACCAAACTTCGTTCGCCACCCTCGGAGTCGGTGAACGTCGTTCTCTCGACCTCGGGACCGTTGCTGATGGCCAGGTGGTCGGGATCGCAGGCGAGGGTGACCGCGAAGACGGCCTTGAAGTCCGGTTCGTCGAAGCACGGGAACGCCCGGCGACAGTCGGTGGATTGCATCTGTGACGCGGCGATCACCTGCTCGACACCGTCATCATCGCGATAGGTGCTCCGGTAGAAGCCGCGCAGCTTGTCGTTGAGCATGCCGGAAAAGGTGATGTCGATCATCGTCGTGCCCGCGGGAACGTCCTCGGTCGTACCGACGATCAGCCGTTCGTTCTCGACATCGAGAGCGTGAATCGCGGGGGCGCCGTCGACGAACACGGAGGTGACGTCCAGGTCCTTGGCGTTGAGGACGACGAGTCGAGTGGGGGCCTCGACGACGCACTCGATGATCACTCGCCCCGTGAAGCCGGAGGTTCGCAGGTTCGGATCGAGGTGCACCTCGTAGCGACGCGGCCCCACGTGACGGGGAAGACGATAGGGGTCCAGATCGGCGCGGTTTTCGGGGGCGATGGTCACGAAGGCATCGTAGTTCGGTGCTCCTGCGTTGCCATTTGGCGCGGGTGATCCACCTCGGGGAACTAGCGTGCAGTGACGTGCCCGAGACCCGACGACATCTTGCGGCCCGTTACGACGTGGTCGGAATCGGCAACGCATTGGTCGACGTGATCGCCAACGCCGACGATGCATTCATCGAGCGGGAATCGCTGGTCAAAGGTTCGATGACGTTGGTCGACACCGATCGTGCGCTCCACCTCTACAAGGCCCTCGGATCAGCGGTCGAGATGAGTGGCGGGTCCGCGGCGAACACCGTGTGCGGGGTGGCCAGCTTCGGCGGAAAAGCCGCGTACATCGGCAAGGTCAGCAACGACGGTCTGGGTCAGGTCTTCGGCCACGACTTGTTGGCCGTGGGTGTGCACTTCAGCGCGGGCAAACACATCGATCAGATTCCGACCGGGCGTTGCATCATCGTGGTCACCGAGGACGCCCAACGAACCATGAACACGTTCCTCGGCGTGTCCAGCTACCTCGACCGGCACGACATCGACGAACAGACGGTGGCCGATGGTCGGGTTCTCTACATGGAGGGCTACCTCTTCGATCGCGAGGATGCCAAAGCGGCGTTCCGTCATGCGGCGCGAGTGGCGCACTCCGCCGGTCGTGAGGTTTCCCTGAGCCTCTCGGACAGTTTCTGCGTCGAGCGTCATCGTGAGGACTTCCGCGCTTTGGTGGCCGACGAGGTGGACATCCTCTTCGGGAACGAGGCCGAGCTGAAGTCCCTGTACGAACTGGACTCGTTCGATGACGCCGTCGACGCGATCCGTCGTGACAGTTCGTTGGCCGTGATCACACGAGGCGCTCTCGGCACCTCGATCATCACCCATCAGGAGGTGTTGCACGTCGACGCCGACGACGTCAAGCAGGTCATCGACACCACCGGTGCCGGTGACCTGTACGCCGCCGGATTCCTCTACGGCTACACCAACGGCTACGACCTGCTCCAGAGTGGGTGGCTCGGCTCGGTGGCCGCCGGGGAAGTGATTTCGCACATGGGTCCGCGACCGTTGGTCGAGCTGCGCACCCTCATGCCGGACTTCTGAGAGCCCGATGTCGCAGCATCGCGCCGTCGCCGAACGTTGGCTACGAGCCGAGCCCGACGAGGACGTTCGGCGCGAATTGCGTTCGTTGTTGGACGCCGACGACCACGAGTTGGACGAACGGTTCTCGGCCGGATTGACCTTCGGAACCGCGGGCTTGCGGGCGGCCATCGGCGCCGGCCCGTCACGCATGAATCGACTGGTCGTGCGTCGCGCCGCGGCCGGTCTGGTGGATCATCTGTTGGCCACCGTCCCCGGCGCTGCCGAGCGCGGACTGCTGATCGCCCGCGACGCGCGCCACAAGAGTGCGGATTTCGCTCTCGACACCGCGCGTGTCGCCGCTGCTCGGGGCATGAAGGTGCACTTGATCGAGGGGGTCACGCCCACGCCGGTGTTGGCGTGGAACACCCCGCGCCTCGGTGTGGCTGCGGCCATCATGGTGACGGCCAGCCACAATCCACGCGAGGACAACGGGTACAAGGTGTACCTGGGTCACGGTGCCCAGATCGTGCCACCTGACGACGAGGCGATCGCGGCGAGCATCGACGCCGTCGATGCCCCCATGGTGCCACTGGCCGATGCGGATGATCCGCTCATTCTTCGCATGGGCGACGAGGCGACCCAGGAGTATCTCGACTGGTTGCCGAGCGTGCGCCTGCTTCCCGACGTGCGAGGGGCCCGCCTGGGGTACACGGCGATGCACGGAGTCGGTGGCGCGGTTTTGCTGCGCGCCTTCGATGCGTGCGGTTTGCCCGCGCCCGTGGTGGTGGACGCTCAGCAGCGACCGGATCCCGATTTTCCCACGGTGGTGTTTCCCAATCCCGAGGAGCCGGGAGCGATGGACATGGTGATCGAACTCGGTCGTCGCGAATCCCTGGACGTCGTGATCGCGAACGATCCCGACGCCGATCGTCTCGGTGTCGCCGTTCCGAGCGGTGGGGCGGGC
>SYCH01000038.1 GCA_005787025.1 Actinomycetota bacterium
CATTGCGCCTACTACCTCGAAGCGTCCACGCCGCGATGAGAGGAATTGTCGCCGGGCCGTGAATTGTCGGGGGCGAACCGCCCCTCATCGGTAACAATGGAACGGATATGGCCGATCCGCTCCTGATCCTCACCGCCCGACTGCAGGTGGCCTTCGACGCGGTGGCCGGTCGTGCCGGGGTCGATCCGGTCATTCGGCCGAGTGAGCACGCCGACGCTCAATCGAACGGCGCGTTGGCGTTGGCCAAGGAACTGGGCCGCAGTCCGCGTGACGTGGCCCAAGCGGTACTCGAGGCCAGTGGGGGACTCTCGGACATCTGCTCCTCCATCGAGGTGGCCGGTCCCGGCTTCTTGAACCTCGTGCTCGACAATTCGTTCCTGGCCGGCGAGCTGGTGAACGTGGCCTCCGACGAACGCCTCGGGGTCGGGGCCGTCACGGCGCGCACGGTGATCATCGACTACTCGGCGCCCAACGGGGCCAAGGAGATGCACGTGGGGCACCTGCGCACCACCGTCATCGGTGACGCCCTCGTCCGACTCATGGAACACGTCGGTCACGAGGTGATCCGCGAGAACCACATCGGCGACTGGGGCACGCCTTTCGGCATGCTCATCGAGCATCTGTTGGACCTGGGCGAGACCCAGGCGGCCGATCATCTCTCGCTCGGCGACCTCGACGGCTTCTACAAGCAGGCCCGCGCCAAGTTCGACGCCGACGACGCCTTCAAGGATCGGGCGCGTGCCCGCGTGGTGTTGCTGCAATCGGGCGACGCGGAAACGAGACGTCTGTGGAAGTTGCTCGTCGATCTCTCCACCAAGCACTTCAACGCGGTGTACTCGTTGCTCGGAATCCTCCTCACCGACGACGATCTGATGGGCGAGAGCGCTTACAACGATCTGCTGCCGCAGGTGATCACCCGTCTCGACGCTCTGGGTCTGCTCCAGCAGTCCGACGGTGCCGACGTGGTGTTCCCGCCCGGCTACACCAATCGCGACGGTGATCCGTTGCCGTTGATCGTGCAGAAGGGACAGGGTGGGTTCAATTACGCCACCAGTGATCTGGCCTGTGTGATCGATCGTGTCGAGCGCATCGGCGCCGATCTTTTGTTGTACGTGGTGGGCGCGCCTCAGGCCCAGCACCTGAGCATGGTTTTCGACGTCGCGCGCATGGCCGGGTGGTTGAAGGATCCAGTGGAAGCGGTTCACGTGTCGTTCGGCAGCGTGCTGGGCTCCGATCGCAAGATGCTGAAGAGTCGCAGCGGCGACCCGCTGAAGTTCATCGACCTGGTCACCGAGGCGGTGGCGCGGGCCGACGAAGCCATCGCGGCCAAGAACCCCGATCTCCCGGTCGACGAGCGCGCTCGTGTCGCGCGGATGGTGGGCATCGGCGCCGTGAAGTACGCGGACCTCTCCACCGATCGCGTCCGTGACTACGTCTTCGATTGGGAGCGCATGTTGTCGTTCGACGGCAACACCGCGCCCTATCTGCAGTACGCGCACGCGCGCATCTGCAGCATCTTCCGGCGGGCGGGCATCGATCG
This sequence comes from Actinomycetota bacterium, assembly GCA_005787025.1. Lineage (GTDB taxonomy): Bacteria > Actinomycetota > Acidimicrobiia > Acidimicrobiales > Ilumatobacteraceae > Casp-actino8. The sequence continues at coordinate 1,541 of SYCH01000038.1, forward strand.
CTCGACGGTCTCGTCGACCGCACTCGCGGTGGTCGAACCGCAGGAGCGCGACCTGGCCCTGAAAATCCTGGGTTTCGAGTCCGTGATTCTCGACACGCTCGAGCGCTACAGCCCGCATCGACTGTGCACGTACCTCTACGAACTCGCCACCACCTTCACCGCGTTCTACGAACACTGCCCGGTGTTGAAGGCCGACGACGATGCCGTCCGCACCAGCCGGCTGGCGCTGTGCGACCTCACGGCGCGCGTCATGAACCGCGGACTCGGCCTGCTGGGCATCGACGCTCCGGAGCAGATGTGAGCCCTCGCCCCGTCCCCATGGGTCTGTTGCCCGACACGGCGCGGATCGAGTCCGACGGTTCGTTGAGCATCGGTGGCTGCCGGGTCGACGAGTTGGCCGAACGCCATGGCACTCCCTTGTTCGTCTACGACGAGGCCCACGTGCGGGCCCGTTGTCGCGAGGCGGTGGGGGCATTCGGAGTCGATCGGGTCGTGTACGCCAGCAAAGCGTTCAGTTGCGCCGCCATGGCGCGACTCGTCAGCGACGAGGGCCTTCTGCTCGACGTGGCCACTGGCGGTGAGTTGTTCGTGGCCATGCACGGCGGAGTGCCGGCCGATCGGTGCATCCTGCACGGCAACAACAAGAGCATCGCCGAACTGGAGTTGGCATTGACCGTCGGTGCCGACGCTCAGGCGCGTCCCGGCGTGCGCCAGATCGTGGTCGACAGTTTCGACGAGATCGAACGACTCGAGCACCTGCGCTCGCGTGGTCTGCCCGTACCGCGGTTGATGATTCGCGTGACTCCCGGCGTTCACGCGCACACGCACGACTTCATCGCTACCGGTCAGGACGATTCGAAGTTCGGCTTCAACCTGGCCAACGGCGACGCCGCGCGCGCCATCGATCGCATCACCCGCGGTGGATGCGGCGAGTTGGTCGGACTTCATTGCCACATCGGTTCCAACGTGCTGCTCGTCGACAGCTTCGCCAAGGCCGCCGAAGTGATGGCCAAGTTCGCCGCGCCCTACGGACTGCCCGAGCTGACCTTGGGCGGCGGCCTCGGCGTCGCGTACGTGGAAGGCGAAGAGGCGCCGTCGATCTCCGCGTGGGGATCGGTGTTGCTCGACGCGTGTCGGGCCCTCGGCGTTCAGGCCGAGGTGTCGGTCGAGCCCGGTCGCTCCATCGTGGCGTCGTCGGCCATCACCGTGTACACGGTGGGCACCATCAAGCCGATCCCCGGCATCCGCACGTACGTCAGCGTCGACGGTGGCATGAGCGACAACCCGCGGCCCGTCCTCTACGGCAGTGGCTACGAGGCCTTCGCGGTGGCCGACGTGGCGGCGACGCGCGACGTGCCCGGTCGACTGGTGGGCAAGCATTGCGAGAGCGGCGACGTCCTCATCTTCGACGCCGATTTCCCGTCGTCGTTGAAGGTGGGCGACCTGCTGGCCACTCCGGTCACCGGCGCGTACGGACATTCGATGGCGAGCAATTACAACAAGGTCCCTCGGCCGGCCGTGGTCTTCGTGGCCGACGGCGAGTCGCGTGTGGTGGTGCGACGCGAGACGTACGAGGACCTGGTTCGACTCGATCAGGTGTGAATCACGCTCCTGATCGAGCGCCGTGGACCCGCAACCGTCCGTAATCCCCGAGGTTTCGGGCGGGGATCCCCCTTAGCCTTGATTGGCGTGACAACGGTTGAATCCCAAGGCAAGGTCGTGCGCATCGGCGTACTCGGCTGCGGCAACGTCGGTGCGGCCCTCATCGGCCTCATCGCCCAGCAGTCGAAGGGCATCGAAGCGCGAACCGGTGTTCGCCTGGAAGTGGTGCGCGTCGCCGTGCGCAACCTCTCGCGCGACCGCGAGATCTCGCTCGCGGACGGACTTCTCACGCGCGACGCCCACGCCGTCGTCAGTGACCCCGACATCGACCTGGTGGTCGAGGTGATTGGTGGCATCGAGCCCGCGCGCGAACTCATCGCGACGGCGCTCTCACTCGGTAAGCCCGTCGTCACCGCGAACAAGGAACTGTTGGCCAACGTCGGTGTCGAACTGTTCGGTGCTGCCGACGCGGCTGGTGTCGACTTGCTCTTCGAGGCCGCGGTCGCCGGTGGAATCCCGGTCATCCGCGCTTTGCGCGAGAGTCTGCGCGGCGAGCCGGTGAGCCGCGTCATGGGCATCATCAACGGCACGACCAACTACATCCTCACCAAGATGACCGAGGAGGGCGCCGACTACGGAGTCGCGCTCACCGAGGCACAACATCTCGGTTTCGCCGAGCGCGATCCAACGGCCGATGTCGAGGGTTTCGATGCCGGAGCCAAGGCCGCGATCCTGGCGTCCATCGCTTTCGGGGCCAAGGTGGTGGCCGGCGACGTGTATCACGAGGGAATCAGTCGCATCACCGCGGACGACATCGCCGTGGCCAAGCGGCTCGGGTACGTCGTGAAGTTGCTCGGTATCGCCGAGCGCGACGCGGCGTCCGGTGAGATCGCGGTGCGCGTTCATCCGGCGATGGTCCCGCTGAATCATCCGCTGGCCAGCGTGCGCGAGAGCTACAACGCGGTTTTCGTCGAGGGCGGAGCGGTGGGTTCGCTGATGTTCTACGGCCGCGGCGCCGGTGGGGGACCCACGGCCAGCGCGGTGCTCGGTGACGTGATCGACGCGGCCGTGAACCTGGCCAAGGGCACGCACGGAACCATCGGTATCTTCTCCAAGGCGGTGGTGCGACCGATCGACGAGACCAGCGCCGAGTATCTGCTGTCGATGGAAGTCTCCGACAAGCCGGGTGTGCTGCACGCGGTCACCGGTGTGTTCGCCCGTCACGGCGTCAGCATTCGCGCCGCGGAACAAGAGGGCATCGGTGACGATGCCCGTCTCGTGTTCATCACCCACGATGCCAAGGAGTCCGCGGTGCAAGCCACGGTGCGAGAACTGCGCGAGCTCGACGCGGTCAGTCGCGTCGGTGGGCTGTTGCGCGTGATCGGTTCCTGACGAGGCGATGACCGTGCGTTACGTCTCGACACGCGGGCAGGCGCCCGAACTCGGATTTGCCGACGTGTTGTTGGCCGGACTCGCCACCGATGGCGGTCTGTACGTGCCGTCGCAGTGGCCGACCCTGCCGTCGTTGCCCACCGGCTCGTACGCCGATCTGGCCGCGGCCGTGATGGCCCCCTTCGTCGACGGCGAAATCGGAGATGCGGCTTTCGTGGCGATGTGCCGCGATGCGTACTCCACGTTCCGTCACCCGGCCACCGTTCCCCTGGTGCAGATCGGCCCCGACGAGTGGGTCATGGAGCTCTTCCACGGACCCACGCTGGCGTTCAAGGACGTGGCCTTGCAGTTGGTCGGTCGACTCTTCGATCACGTTCTCTCGTCGCGCGGCGAGCGCGTGATGATCGTGGGTGCCACCAGTGGCGACACGGGCTCGGCGGCCATCGACGGCGTGAAGACGTGCGACAACGTCGACATCGTCATTTTGTATCCGCAAGGTCGGGTCAGCGACGTTCAGCGTCGACAGATGACCACCGTCGACGCACCGAACGTGCACACCGTGGCCATCGACGGCACGTTCGACGATTGTCAGGACCTGGTGAAGGCCATGTTCAACGACGCCGCGTTCCGGGGCGACATGAACCTCTCCGCGGTGAACAGCATCAACTGGGCTCGAGTGATGGCCCAGGTCGTCTACTACGTGGCCGCGTCGGACGCGTTGGGGGATCAGCCCCTGTCGTTCAGCGTTCCCACCGGAAACTTCGGCAACGTGTTAGCCGGCTGGATCGCTCGCGAGATGGGCGTGCCTGCGCACTCGCTGATCGTTGGTAGCAACACCAACGACATCCTCACACGTTTCTTCGAGTCACAGACGATGGTGGCTGACGGCGTGGTACCCACCCTCAGCCCGTCGATGGACAGCCAGGTGTCGTCGACCTTCGAACGACTGTTGTTCGAGATGAACGATCGCGCCGGGGGAGCGCCGGCCGAACA
>SYCH01000216.1 GCA_005787025.1 Actinomycetota bacterium
CACGAGATTCTGGCTGGGCTGCCGGGCGATGCTCACCCGGTCATTCTGGCATCACGGCGCGGGTCGTCAGCGAACTTCATTGCGGAGGCGGTCCTGAAACCACGCCACCGCGATCTCGTGCTTATCACTCAGTGGCCCCGGTCGGTAGGAACCCGAGTCGATGCCGCGTTGCACCTGCTCGCACATGCGCTGGTCCTCGTCGAGGACCACGTTCGACATCTCGAGCATGCCGTCGATCAGAGTGGGGTCATCGGACGTGGAGTAATAGTCGTACACGACACGAGTGGTGTCCACGTCCACGGGGATGATGCGCTCCACGTTCATCCCGTCGGCGTAGATGTTCAGCGCCAGATTCGGATAGCGGAAGAGCCACGCGCCACCCGACGGTGATCCCTCGGTCGTGTCGCAGGTGTGGTGACAGTAGCCGTCCTCGGGCACCGACACCCGGTACGTGCGCATGTCGAGAGCCCGACTGAGCGACGGATGGATCAGTTGCACGTGGTAACCCTCGAGGTAGTTGTCGACGTAGGTCTTCCAATTACAGGCGAGCGTGCGGGTCATGCGCCGGACGAAGCGGAATCGGTCGACCGAGTGTCGAGCGACCACGGCGGGTAAGCCACCGAGAGAGTGCTCGAGACTCGGTCCCGCGGGGGAAAGTCGCACGAAGACCATCCCGCTCCACGTGTCGACGTCGATCAGGCGCAACGAACGTGAGTCCGGACAGAGGTCGGCCGAGTCCCCGAAATCGCGCGCTGACACGAGTTCGCCTCTCCAATCGAAAGCCCAACCGTGGTAGCGGCAGACGAGGTTGCCGGTGGTTCCCTCGCCCGGCCAGAGAATGGGGCCGGCTCGATGGGGGCACACGTTGACGAATGCGACCAGACCGCCGTCGGGCCGACGGGCGACGACCAAGGGAAACCCCGCCATGTCGGCCGAAACGTAGGCGCCGGTGGTGGCCACCTCGGATTCGGCGCAAAACATCAGCCACTCGTCGGACCACACCGTCGCGCGTTCGCGTTCGTACCACGACGGGTCCCGATAGCGAGCGACGTCGAGGGCGACGGTCATGTCAGAGACCCAGGTCCTTGGCGATGATGCTCTTCATGACCTCGGTCGTGCCGCCGTAAATGGTGGTGATCCGGGCATCGGCGTACGCCCGGGCGATCGGGTACTCGCGCATGTATCCGTAGCCACCGAACAGCTGCAGGCATTTGTCGGCGACCCGCTTCAGCAGTTCCGTGCACCAGTACTTGGCGGCGGCGGCTTCGGCCGCCGAGAGTCGTGAGGCGTTGAGGGCCAGAACGCAAGCGTCGACGTACGCCTGGGCCACCTCGACCTCGGTGTTTTGCTCGGCGAGCACGAACTTGGTGTTCTGGAACGCTCCGATAGTGGTGCCGAACGCCTTGCGCTCCTTGACGTACTCGAGAGTCCACCGTACGCAGGCCCGCGCCGAGGCCAGGCTGGCCACGGCGATCGAGAGTCGTTCCTGGGCCAGGTTGGAGGTCAGATAATGGAAGGCACGCCCCTCGTCGCCGAGACGATTCGCCACGGGCACCTCGACGTCGTTGAAGAACAGTTCGGACGTGTCGGCGCTCGTTTGCCCTATCTTGTCCAGATTTCGACCACGTTCGAAGCCCGGCATCCCGCGTTCGACGACGAGTAGCGACATTCCGGTGTGACGTTGTGTCGGGTCGGTCTTGGCCGCCACGATCACGAGGTCGCTGTTGATTCCGTTGGTGATGAACGTCTTGGAACCATTGAGGATGTAGCGGTCCCCGTCGCGACGCGCGGTGGTGGCGATGCTGGCGAGGTCGCTGCCGGTGCCCGGCTCGGTCATGGCTATGGCGGTGATCAGCGACCCCGACGCGATTCCGGGCAGCCAGCGTGCCTTCTGATCGTCGTCGCAGGTGTCGGTGAAGTAGGGCGTGGTGATGTCGTTGTGCAACGTGATCCCGTTGCCCGCGCCGCCGATGCCGGCCAGTGCCAACTCCTCGCCGATGATCGCATTGAACCGGAAATCCGAGCTTCCTCCGCCACCGAATTCTTCGGGTACCGCCATGCCGAGGAACCCGCTGGCGCCGGCCTTGGTGTACAGATCCCGCGGGGCGATCCCCTCATCCTCCCATCGGGGGTAGTCGGGGGTGATTTCCTTGGCGATGAACGAACGAAAACTCTCGCCGAACGCGAGGTGTTCGTCGTCGTAGAGGGAGCGTTCCATCTCCCCATTCTGCCGTCAGGCCCAACCTCCGGCATAAGCGACGAACTGCCCGGTGGTGAATCGACTGGTCCCGTCGAGGAAAGCCATGCAGAACGAGGAGAATTCGTCCATGGTTCCCAAGCGGCGCATCGGCACTTGCGACTCGATCTTGGCTCGGACCTCGGGATCCGTCGCTCCCGACGCCTTCAAGAAGGCCGGGAAGTCCATGAAGTTCGTGCCCACCGCGTTCACCTGTACTCCGGTGCGGGCCACCTCGTCGGCCACGTTCTTGACCAACATCGTGGCGGCGGCCCGAGCCGACGAATACAACGGGGCGCCCGGGGTGGCACGGGCGCCCGAGGCACTGGTTATCACCAGGACCTGACCGGACTCCTGTGCAGTCATCACCGGCACCACGGATCGCAAGAAGTTGTACGGGGCCTCGACGCATCCCGCGAGAACCTGACGCAACTGCTCGAGGGTCGAATTGACGAATCGGCCCGTGACGATCTG
>SYCH01000217.1 GCA_005787025.1 Actinomycetota bacterium
CGGCGACAGCGTGTCACCGATGTCGTGGATGAGGGCGCAGGCCACGTATTCGTCGCTCTCACCACCGCGCATGGCGCGCGTGGCGGTTTGCAGGCAATGCTCGAGACGCGAGATGGGAAAACCTCCGTCGTCCGATTCGAGATGGCGCAGTTGCTCCATGATCCGATCGGGGACGAGCGACTGTGTCACCTTCAGACATTCCATGATGCTGGCCCACTCCTCGCGGGTGGAATCCTCGAATTTGGTGAAGGTGGCCTTCGTCCCCGTGTTGGTTTCCGCGCTCATGATGTTTTCTCCTGTCTTTCGGGCGTTCTCATCGGATCGGCTCGATGGTGACCGCTGGTGGTTTCAAGGGTGTTCCGTGCAGGATCTCCTCGAACAATGACACCGGCAGGCCGAGTTCAGCGATTTGGTCCATCGAGCGTCGTCCGGTGAGGGATCGCAACAACTGAAAGGGTGCGACGCTCGACTCCGACAACCGCTGACCGAGTCCGGGTTGCTTCGTCTCGGCCATGTCGAGCAACCAGCCGAGAGCGACGTTCACCGCGTCGGTGTCACGCGCGTCGGACGAGCCCAGTGCATGGCGCAGATCGTGCTCGTGGGTGACGGCGTCCATGACGAGTTGCGAGTTCACCGGCGCCGGTATGTGAGGCAGAACGGCGTCGAAGTCGGCTGCGATCGACTCCCATCCGTCGGCCAACTGCCGTAACGACTCTCCGGTGTGGCGGTCCACCTGTGCCTGTGTCCAGGCGTCGGTGGTGACGCCCTCCATGCGGCCCGCGAGGATGTCCTCGTTCACGCCCATCATGTGCGCGACGAGCGCGGAGGTGCTCCAGGCCGGACACGACGGCACGACCCGAACGGAATCCTCGTCCGGAGCCGAGCGGATCAGATCGATCACCCGACCGCGCAGGGCGATATAGGCATCAACAGCCTCACCGGACCGAAGAAAGGTCATGCGTCAGTTTGGCATGGCCGACCGAGGTGACAGGGACGCGAAGGGCGTCTTCAACTGGCCCCCAACGTGGATGACCGGGATATCGCCGCCGACGCGTCGGCGATCCTCGTGGGCGTCTGAGGGCGCCCGTCAACCGAGCAGATCCTCGGCGGCTTGACGCACCTGCCAATCGCGGTCCTGCATGGCCTGATCGAGCGCGGCGTCGACCGCGGGTCCGTTGAACGGAGCGAGAGCGAGTATCGCGCGACGGCGGATGGCGGGCTTGTCGCCACACGCGCTGAGGATGGCGGGTAGACCACGATCGTCACCGATGGCTCCGAGAGCAGCCACGGCCGCCTCGCGCACCAACGGTTCGAAGTGACCGGTTGTCATGACGATCAATCGCTCCATGATCGCGTCGGACACCTTCTCGTGTTCACCACAGGACCACGCGGCCATCTCGGCCACCATCGGATCGTCGTCGTTCAACAAGGGCAGCAAGTCGAAGCCGGGGAAATTCGCGGCCAGCTCGGCGACGCGATTGCGCACGCGGGCGTCGGTGTCGAGCTTGAAGCGGTGCAACACGCTCTCGTCGAGCAGCTCCATTCGGGCCAATGCGCCCAATGCGACATCGCGCACCGTGGCGGCGTCGTGTTCGAGGCCCTCGCGGATGGTGTCGAGATCGCCGGTGTGTCCGGCGAGGACGACCAGACGACGTCGCTCGGCGTGTTCGGATGACTCGGATGTGTTCACAAGCGGTTCGAGAAATTGGTGACGATCCAGGAAATGGACAGGGAGACCACGATCGCGACCACGATTCCCCCGAAGATTGCTATCGCAGCGAGGCCCATGGTTTCAAGAGCCTTTTTGCGCAAGGGCTCGATCTCGGGTTCATCGGTCTCGTCGATCCCCTGTCCCGCGGTCGTGCGCCAGCCGACATGGTCGCGTGGTGAATCGGTCTCGTTTCTGGCAGGCTTGCGACGCACGACGACGAGCAGGGCGGTCAGGGCCAAGCCGGCCACGATGGCCACGCGGGTGGAGATTTCAGTGAGCGACACGCGAGAAGGAACGGTAGTCGGGGTCCAGCCGTCGCCGTTGTCGCTCCGATCCCAGGCTTGGGGTATCCCGGCGATGACCATTGCCTTCCTCATCGTGGTGGTGGTTCTCGGGGCCACGGTGTGGCCCATCCAGCGCTATGAAACCGCACCCGGTGCGGCGTCCACGGTCGGAGATCGATTGACCGTGGTCGGAGAGGACGTGGAGGTGTATCCACCCGAGAACGGCGTGCGATTCGTGACCGCCCTCGGCAACGAACTCACCGCGTTGCAGTCCTTCATGGGCTGGTTGGACCCGTATGTGGACGTGCTCACGTGTGAGGAACGTTTTGGCAACTGTGATCCGTCAGCCAATCGCGAGATCCAACTCGGCGCGATGGCCACCGCGAAGGAGATCGCCGCGTACGTCGCCATTTCGTATCTGGGGATGGATGCCACCTTCACTGAAGGTCCGGCGCAAGTCGCCGGATTCGACACGACGTTGTGCGAGGAATCGGCACCACCTCGTCGGGCGTGTCGGGTGCTGGAGGTCGGTGATGTCATCGAATCCATCGACGCCGGCAATGGAGTGGTCACGATCGACGTGGTGTCGAAGATCTCCGAGGCGTTGAAGAATGCCGAGCCCGGTGACATCGCCACCCTCGCCGTTCTCTCGCTGGCGGGAGAATCGCGCACGGTGGAAGTGGAATTGATCGCCAGCCCGGACGAGCCCGGGCGGACCATCGTGGGATTCTCGGCCCGCGACACCCG
>SYCH01000218.1 GCA_005787025.1 Actinomycetota bacterium
CGACAGGCCGAGAGTCACCGGTCCGGTGAACTGCCATTTCACCGGCGCGGTGCGACCGGCGGCCACCTCGACGAAGGTACGTAGGCCGACGAAGGCGTCGTGATGAAAGTCGGTGTCGACCGGAGCGAACGGATCGATGCGCGACGGGTCGACCACGATGGCCCCGTACTGACCCACGCTGATGCCCCGGATTCCCACCACGGCTTGGGCGATCATCGACTCCGCCGGCGAGCGCTTGGGGAGCGATGGAATCGCCGGCAGATCGGGAGAGCTCGTCAACGCGAACTCGGCGGCGGCACGAGCGTCACGATGCGGAAGACTGCCCACGCCGGTGGCGATGCCGCCGGTCAGATATGTGGTCGCCGCCATGGTCATGATCATCCCCTCGGCACTTTCGTAGCAGGCGACTCCCACCACGCCACAATCGAGCGCACCTTCACCGAGGTTCGTCGGTCTCCGATTGTTGGGTCGTTGGTCCCATCGGTAACGCTGTGGGACGTGTCGGAATCGCGCGTTTCACGAAACCTCACCGTCGTGTCGTGGGCGACGCGCGTGGCGGTGGTCGCCGGTGGCACGATCGCTCCGTTGTGTGGTGACGCCATCGACGGGTGGTCCGATGCCGCGCGCGCGATGACGAACGTCGCGATCTGGGCCGCGTGGGCCGTCGGCCTTCTGTGCGTTCTGGTGCCCTCCAGCGTCTCGCTCACCGCCGTGCGCCTCGCGTGCCCTACGTTGATCGTCACAACGGGTGTCGTCGTGGCCCTCGACGGCGACGGCGCGTCGGGCATCGCGCTCGCGGTGGCGATCGTGGCGACACTGCTCGTGTTCAGCGCCGAAGTGGGCGACTCGTTCGTGCAGGTGTCGGCGTACGGGGACGAACGTCGTCACCTGTTGCGGTGCTCGGCGACCATGGCGACCATTCAGGTGCTGGCCTGGATCGTCTGGGTGTCGAGCATCGTCGCCACCCTTGCGTTCGGATTCGACGAGAACTGGGTCGCCGCGGCGATCATGGGTGTGATGGCGGTCGTGCTGTCATGGTCGCTCCCCCGCCGCTTCCACCGCTACTCGAGACGCTGGTTGGTGCAAGTGCCGGCCGGCTTGGTGATCCACGATCACGTGGTGTTGGCCGAGACCGCCATGTTCCTCACTCGTGACATTCGATCCGTCGACGCGGTGACGATCGGAACCACCGACGCGGCCGATCTCACCGGTGGGTGTCGCGGAGCCGCTCTACGCGTGACCCTGGGCGACTTCGAGACCGTCGTGTTGTCGGCCACCCGCGCCGAGCCCGGCGGCAAGGCGATTCACGTGAAGTCGATGTTGGTGTGCCCGTCGCGACCGGGTCGGACCCTGGGCGAGTTGACCACGCCACCACCGAGCACCACCTCACCGGCCTCGTCGTAGAACACGGCGCTCTGACCGGGCGAGATGCGTCGCTGTGGTTCGCGCCATCGCACCACCACGTCGCCGTCGGTGTCGGTCTCGATGTCGGCGAGGTTCGCGTCGCCATGGGCACTGCACTGCACGCGCACCGCACCGGCGACCGCCGACGAACTCCAGGACACCTGGCCCACCACTTCGCGATCGGTGAGCAACATCGCTTCGGGGCCCACCACCACCCGACGGCCGGGCACGTCGACGTCGACGACGAAGCGCTTGGTGCCACCACCGCCACCCACACCACGACGCTGTCCGAGCGTGACCATTTCGACCGCTTCCACCTCACCGATGCGGGCACCCTCGGTGTCGACGATCTCGCCGACGTGCAGCGGAATGCGTCGCGCCAGGAAAGCCGAGCGACCCGAGCGACCGTCGTCGTCCTTGGACGTGGTGATGAAACAGACGTCCTGACTGTCGGGTTTGCCAGCGGTGCGCAATCCCAATCGTTCGGCGTGCGCGCGTACGTCGGCCTTGTTCATCTCCCCCACCGGGAACATGGTGCGGGACAACTGCTGCTGATCCAGCATGTGCACCACGTAACTCTGGTCCTTGGCGGAGTCGTGACCGCGCGCCAATCGATGCGCGCCGTCTCGTTCGACCACCCGGGCGTGGTGTCCGGTGGCCACGGCGTCGAAACCGAGAACGATGGCCCGCTCGTGCAGACGATCGAACTTCAGGTGACGGTTGCATTCGATGCACGGATTCGGTGTGACCCCCACCGCGTGATCGTTCACGTACGGCTCGACCACGTCGCGATGGAACTCGTCGGTGAAGTTGAAGACCAGATGATCGATGCCGATCTGCTGGGCCACGCGGCGAGCGTCGTCGACGTCGCTGACACTGCAACAGCCGGTGTCGCTCTCGCCACCCCACAAACGCATGGTGACACCCACCACGTCGTGCCCCTGCTCCACCAACAGAGCAGCGGCGACCGACGAATCGACCCCGCCGGACATGGCGATGAGCACCTTCATGCCCCGCAGGCTACGGCGGCGTCGACGCGGTTGTGATCAGGCCCGCTTCAAACGAGCGGAGGCGGTACGAATGCGCTCCACCGCCGCGGTGACCACCTGAACCGTGCGTTCCACGTCGTCCTCGGTGGTGGTGTGACCCATCGACAAGCGCAGGGCCCCCGCGCTCCACTCGCGTTCCACACCCATCGCCAGCAACACGTGGGACGGTTCCATGGCGCCACTCGCGCACGCTGAAGCCGCCGACGCGCACACGTCAGCCTCGTCGAGCAGATACAGCAACGACTCGCTCTCGACGTCGGCGATGCACACGTGGGCCACGCCGGGCACCGACACCGAATCGGGCACCGTGCGATGCACGCCCGGAATCGCCAACAGTCCGGCCAGCAACGTGTCGCGCAACGCGGTGATTCGAGCCACCTCGTGCACGCGTTCGGCGTCGGTGGCGCGCAGGGCCTCGGCCATGGCCACGATGCCAGCCACGTTGTGGGTGCCGCTGCGACGATCACGTTCCTGTCCACCACCCAGGACGATGGGCTCGAAGGTGACACCTTCGCGCACGATCAACGCACCCACGCCCTTGGGACCGCCGAACTTGTGGGCACTGACGGCCATGGAGTCCACCAACGGCCACAGGTCGCGCAGGTCGATCCAGCACGGGGCCTGCACTGCATCGGTGTGCAAGACGGCGTTCGGAGCGTGACGGCGAACCAGCGCCGACACCGCCTTCAGGTCGGTGATCACGCCGGTCTCGTTGTTGACCGCCATCACCGAGACGCTGCTGACCGAATCGTCGAGCGCGGTGCGCAGAGCGTCGAGATCGACCGCACCGTAGGCGTCGACGGCCACCACTCGTCCACCCAGGTGTTCCACACAATGCAACACGGCGTGGTGTTCGGCGGCCGGACACACCGCCACGCCACCGCGTCGACGCACCACCCCCACGATGGCGGCGTTGTCGCTCTCGGTGCCACATCCGGTGAGAACGATCTCGCCCGGCTTGCAGCCCACCAGGGACGCGATCAGGTCGCGGGCTTCGTCCACCGACTTGCGGGCCAAACGAGCGAAACGGTGCGAGCCACTGGGGTTGGCGTACACGCCGTCGAGGAACGGCATCATGGCCGCGATGGCCGACGCGCGCATGGGGGTGGTAGCCGCGTGATCCATGTATGTCACGGTGCCGGCCATTCCCGAAGAGTACCGCCCCGTCGTCGGGCCCTATCGCCCGATTCACCGCCGACCATGACGGCGTGGTGGACTGGACGTGCATGAAGGGCTTCGACGACGCGACGTATGGCGACTCGTTCGCCGACGTCTACGACGATTGGTACGACGACGTCAGCGACGTGGAAGCCACCACGGCGTTGGTCACCGAGTTGGCCCGTGGGGGCAGCGTGTTGGAATTGGGAGTTGGCACCGGACGACTGGCCCTACCCCTGGCCCGCGCCGGGTGCACGGTGGTGGGCGTCGATTCGAGCGAAGCGATGCTGGAGCGGTGTCGCACCAAGGCCGGCGACCTCGCGCTGGACTTGATTCGCGGTGACATGATCGACGCCCAGCCCGATCGGACCTTCGACGCCGTGTTGATCGCGTACAACACCATTTTCAGTCTGGCCAGCGCCGAACGCCAGCAAGCACTGTTCGACGCCGTGGCCCGGCGCCTGAACGACGGCGGAACGTTCATCATCGAGGCCGCCGTTCCCGACCCCCAACGCAAGGCGGGCGGAACGGTGGGGGTACGTTCCATGAACGCCGATCGCGTGGTTCTGTCGGTCGACGTGCACCGCCCCGAGGACCAACGCGTCGACGGACAGTTCGTGGAATTCACCGAATCCGGTGGTGTTCGCCTGCGCCCCTGGAGCATCCGCTATTCGTCCCCCGAGGAATTGGATCGGATGGCGACCCGAGCCGGTCTGCGTCTGCGGGACCGCTGGGAGGACATGGGCCGGTCGGCTTTCATCGCGGATTCACCGACCCATGTCTCGGTGTACACCCGGTGACAAGGAATTCGTCACTCCTCTTGCGTATCCTGTGAGCACCGTGAGTCAACTACGTCTGAATCCTCTCACCGGCCGGTGGGTCACCATCGTCGCCGAGCGGGCCATGCGCCCCACCGATTTCGCCACCCGCGTGCCCACCGTCGAATCCGGTCCCACGCGCCCGTGTCCCTTCTGCCCCGGCAACGAGGATGCGTCGTTGCCCACGCTCGCCAGCGTCGGCCCCGACAGTCACTGGCGCATGCGCGTCATCCCCAATCTGTTCCCGGCCTTCGACGGTGACGACTCGCTCGCGGTGCGCAACCTCGGACCGGTGCACGTCATGGCCGAGGCCAGTGGCACGCACGAGGTGTTCGTGTTCACCCGAGACCACAAGGCCGGCATCGAGGTGTTCAGCGATCGGGCCTGCGCCGAGATGATGGTCACGCTGAAGCAGCGTCTGCAGAGCCACGCCGGTACTGACAACATCCGTTACACGCAGGCCATCGTGAACCACGGTCGCGAGGCCGGTGCGTCGCTGTCACACCCGCACGGTCAGTTGCTCGGTCTGCCCTTCGTCCCGGGCGAGATCCTCGACGAGGAACGGGCCTTCGTGCGCTTCGAGGGCGGTTGCATCCTGTGCGCCACGGTCGAGGCCGAATTGGCGTCGAACGAACGCGTGGTGCTGGCCACCGACGACGCCGTGGTGGTGTGCCCCTGGTGGAGCGGTGGCCCGTACGAGATGCTCATCATCCCGCGCAACCACGACCAACACCTCACCGATTCGTCCGACGAACAGGTGGCCGGCGTCGGTCGCGCCATCCGTGACGCCCTGGTACACCTGAACGAGGTGTTCACCGACGTGGCGTTCAACCTGGTGTTCCATACCGCGCCCCACCACCACAACGGGGCCTTCCACTGGCACGTGCACCTCTTCCCGAAGCTCACCACCGTGGCCGGCTTCGAACGCGGCACCGGCGTGATGATCAACATCATTCCGCCCGAGCAAGCCGCCGAAGAGCTGCGCCATGTGGGCGCTCACGCCTGATCTGGGTAACACTGGCGGTATGAGCCGCATCACCGTATCCATCGACCTCGACGCCACGCCCGCGCGCGTGTGGGACGTGGTGGAACCCATCGAGCGTCACGTGGACTGGATGGCCGACGCCGTGGCCATTCGCTTCGAGGGCGACCAGACCCGTGGAGTGGGCACGAAGTTCCTGTGTGACACCAAGGTGGGACCCATCAAGTTGACCGACCATATGGAGATCACCGAGTGGATCCCGGGCGAAGCCATGGGCGTGCGCCACACCGGATTGGTGACCGGTACGGGCATCTTCACGCTGGCACCGCTCGACGGTGGCACGCGCACGCGGTTCACCTGGAGTGAGAAGCTGACGTTCCCGTGGTGGTTGGGCGGACGTCTGGGCGAGATCGTGGGCGGTCAGTTGGTGATGAAGGCCATCTGGCGCCGCAACCTGAAGAAACTGAAGACGCTCGTCGGCTGACGCAGTTCTCGGTCGCGCTCACACTTGGCGCAAGAGAGCGGTCACGGCCGCGCCCAACACGATCACCGCGATCAGGGGCGCCTTGCGCCACGCCGCCACCACCGCCACCGCGATGCCGGCCGCTCGAGCGTCGAGCACCAGGTCCTGGCCGGTCGTGAACGTGTCCTTCACGATGAGCGCGGTCACCACCGCGGCCGGGATGAGGGCCAGGCAGCGCTCGACCACCGCGGGCAACGAGCGCCCACCCAGGATCACCAACCCGGTCACCTTGAACGCGTACGCGCCCAGCGCCAGAACGATCACCAGCGTCCAGCTCATGGCCGTGACCCCTCGGCCCCCACCGGCGGAGGCACCGGACGTTGCACGCCCACCAAGACGCCGACCACCGACAACAGAATCGGCACGCCGATGGGCAGGAACGACACCGTGGTGAGGAACACCACTCCCCCGATCGCGGCGGCCAGTCGCGCCCGCCTATCGCTGAGCAAGGGCCACACCATGGCCACGAAACCGGCGGGGAACGCGGCGTCGAGACCGAACGTCCGCGGATCGATGGCACTGCCGGTGAGCGCACCGATGAGCGTGCCCACGTTCCAGAACGTGTAGAGCGCGAAGCCGGTCAACCAGAACGCGATCTGTTGTTCGCGACGATTCGGCTGCGCCACTGCCATCGCGGTGGTCTCGTCGATGGTCAACTGAGCGGCCAGCAAACGTCGCCCGAGAGAGCCGTCGAGACGTCGTGACATCGCCAGTCCGTACACACCGTTGCGCGCGGCCAACAACAACGCACCGCCCAACGCCGAACCCAACGAACCGCCGGCACCGATGACGCTCATGGCCGAGAACTGCGACGCCCCCGTGAACACGAACAGCGACAACGCGCAGGTCTGCCACACGCTGGCGCCGGCCGCCACCGACCCCACACCGAACGAGAACCCGAACACGCCCACGGCACCGCTGAGGGTGAGACAGGCCACCACCATGGGGCGCAACTCCGGGTCGCGCCACCATGCCTGCCGTTCGATCACGCCCCCAAGGCTACGAGGTGCGTCCGCTACCGTTCGCTCGTGCGCGTGCTGATGTCGACCCGCGAGTTCCCGCCGGCGTCCATCGGTGGTGTGGCGGCCCACGTGGACGGCCTCGCCGGTGCGTTGGCCCGCGCGGGGCACGAGGTGGTGGTGTTCAGCGTCGACCACGACGCCGACCTGCCCGCCGACACCGTCACCGTCGACGGCGCGCGCGTGATACGAGCGCGCACCGATCTGCCGTGGTTGCCCGACGATGACGAAGTGTTGCGCATCGCCTCGGCCAACAACCAGATGGTGGCCCTGGCCGCCATCATCGAGCACTGGCGTCCCGACGTGGTGCACGCCCACGACTGGCACACCGCGTGGGCCGGCGACACGTTGGCGACGTTGTTCGCCGCGCCGTTGGTGGCCACGTTCCACTCCACCGAACGCGGTCGTCACGGTGGGCACGTTCCCGAGGGCGCCAGCTCGGCCATCAATGCCGTCGAGGCGTGGTTGGCCTATCGGTCCACGGCGCAGATCTGCTGTTCGCGTTTCATGATGCGCGAGTTGCTGGAAGGTCTGGACCCGACCAACGTCGA
>SYCH01000039.1 GCA_005787025.1 Actinomycetota bacterium
GCGTAGGTGAACGAGCTCCGAACTCCGGCCACGATCTGATCGATGATGTCCTCGACACCGGGTCGTTCGGCATCGAGATACATGCGAGACGTGGAGATGCCTTCTTCGAAGAGCTCCTTGCGCGCCCGATCGAACATGCCCTCGGTGCGCGTCCGGTTACGCACCGCGCGGTTCGAGGCCATGCCGAAATTCTCCTTGTACAGACGACCATCGGGATCCCGAAGGGTGTCGGCCGCCGATTCGTAGGTACCGGCGAGCCACGAACCGAACATCACGCTTCCGGCTCCCGCCGCCAAGGCCAACGCGACGTCGCGTGGATAGCGGACTCCGCCGTCCGCCCAGACGGACTTTCCGGCTCGGCGAGCTTCGTCGGCGCATTCCAGCACCGCGGAAAACTGCGGACGGCCGACGCCGGTCATCATGCGGGTGGTGCACATCGCACCGGGGCCCACCCCGACCTTCACGATGTCGGCACCGGCCGAGATGAGATCACGCGTGCCAGTGGCGGTCACCACGTTGCCCGCCACCACGACCGTGTGGGGCGCGGCCCGCCGAACAGCCGAGACGGCATCGATCATGCGGGTCTGATGTCCGTGCGCGGTGTCGACCACCAGGACGTCGACCCCGAGAGCGGCCAGCTCGCGCGCCTTGGTGGCCGGATCACCGTTCACTCCGATGGCCACCGACGTGAGGAATTCACCCTTGGCGTTGACCGACGGTCGGTACAGGGTCGACCGCAGGGCTCCCTTGCGGGTGACGCACCCCAGTAGACGCCCGTCCGCATCGATCACCGGAGCGGCGGTGAGACGCTGGCCCGACAGCTGATGGAAGACCGATTCCATCGACGTGCCGTCGGCGACCGACAACAGGTCGGTCGACATGACGTTGTGCAATTGGGTGAAGCGGTCGTATCCGGCCGCGTCGGCCTCGGTGAAGATCCCGAGTGGACGACGTTCACCGTCCACGACGATGACGACACCGTGGGCACGCTTGTGGATGAGACTGAGGGCTTCTCCGACGATGTCCGTCGGTGCCAAGGTGATCGGAGTCTCATAGATCGGGTGACAACGTTTGACGAATCCGATGACGTTGGCGATGACGTCCAGCGGAATGTCCTGCGGAAGCACGACCAGGCCACCTCGACGTCCGACCGTCTCGGCCATTCGCCGTCCGGCCACGGCGGTCATGTTGGACACCACGATGGGAATCGTCGTTCCGACACCGTCGGTCGTGGACAGATCGACGTCGAGACGAGAGCCGACGCTCGACAGGCTCGGAACCATGAACACGTCGCTGTACGTCAGATCGTGAGCGGGCGGGGTCTCGTTGAGGAATCTCATGCTGTGTCCGACTTCTCCACTGGACGAACCCGAACCGTGCGGGACGACCGCGTCAGGCTACGGGCTATCTTGGTCGGCGTGGAACATCCCGTCGTTTTGGTTCATGGCTGGGGTGGTTCCTTCGATTCGACGTGGCGTTCGTCGGGTTTCGTCGATCTTCTCCAGGATGCCGGTCGCACGGTGATCGGAATCGACCTGCTCGGACACGGGTCCGCTCCGAAACCCCACGATCCCGAGGCCTACGCCGACCTCACCGCCAGGATCTGGGAACGACTTCCGCAGGAGCCGGTCGACGCCGTCGGCTTCTCCCTGGGTGCCCTGACTCTTCTGCGTTTGGCGATCGATCATCCGGGACGCCTGTCGAAGCTCGTTCTCGCCGGGATCGGTCGTAACGCCATCGAGGTCACCGACCGCGACTCGCACCAACGGCTCGTCGCGGCGCTCGAGGGGTCCCCCTCGGAGGAGGACAACCTGTCCCGGTTGTTCGTACAGTACGCCGACCAGCCGGGAAACGACCGGGTCGCCCTGACGGCCGTCATGAAGCGCGAACGATCGCCCTTCACCGACCACGAGCTCGACCGTGTGTCCTGTCCCACGCTCGTCGTCATCGGTGATCGGGATTTCGCCGGTCCGGGCGAACCGCTCAGTTCCAGGATCACCGATTCTCGGCTCGTAACCCTTCGCGGTGTCGATCATTTCGCGACCACCGGCGATTTCGGATTCTTCGACGCGGCATTGGAGTTCCTCGGAGCCCTCCCCTCGTGAGCGATTCCCGCGTCGGATCCGATGTCGATCACGCCGCGCGTCTTCTCCTCGGCGGAGGGGTCGTGGCGATACCCACCGAGACGGTGTACGGGTTGTCCGCGATGGCTCGCGACGAATCGGCGGTCCGGCGGGTGTACGACGTGAAAGGTCGCCCCTCCTCGCATCCGCTCATCGTCCATTTCGCCGACGTCGACGGTGCCCGTGAATGGGCCGGGCGTTGGTCGCAGCGCGCCGAGGATCTCGTCGATCGGTTCTGGCCCGGGCCGTTGACCCTGATCGTCGAGCGGGCCGACTTCGTTCCCGACGTCGTGACCGGTGGGCGTTCGACCGTGGCGCTTCGGGTTCCGGACCACCCTCTGACCTCGCATCTACTCCGAATCGTCGGAGATGGGCTGGCCGCTCCGTCGGCGAACCGGTTCGGCCGCGTCAGCCCCACGACCGCCGCTCATGTTCTCGACGACCTCGGTGACGACGTCGACTACATCCTCGACGGTGGCTCGTGCGACATCGGCCTCGAATCCACCATCGTGGATTGTTCGGTCGATCCTCCCCAGATCCTGCGTCCGGGTGGAGTTGCGACGGAGGACATCGCCGCTGTCGTTCAGAGGCTCGCTGCGACGTCAGGGCCGAGTCGCGCGCCCGGAATGCTGAGCAGTCACTACGCGCCCCGATGCCGGGTCATCCTCGTCGAGCCGGGCACGCCACCGGCTGAACCATCGACGGGAACGACGCGAGCCCTGGACGCCAACGCGAATCCGAGCGCCTTCGCTCGTGAAATGTACACCGAGCTTCGTCGCGCCGATCAGGACGGCATCGACACCGTCGTGATCGAGTTACCGCCAGCGCGCGGCATCGGGACGGCTATTCGTGATCGCTTGGCGAAAGCCGCCGCGAATCGCTAACGCTCGACCCCGAGGGCGTTGATTTCGCGAACGAGCAGATCACGCAAGCGTTCGACGTCGACGGATCCGTCGGACTCGGTCACCAGAGAAACGGTGCTCGAACCGGCGTCGGGGACGATTTCCGCCCGGCACCACGTCCGTCGTTCACCTCGTTCGGCGATGTCGATGGTGAATTCCAATCCGTACGGCGGATCGTCGTCGACGATCTCTCCGATCGACGCCACGGCCAACGTCAGAACCTCGTGGGCCAACACCGGCAGGGCGTCGATGACGAATGACGGGTGATCGACCACCACCTTGTGCGGTGCGTCTCGTTCGGTGCTCACCGGTCGTGCACTCGTCATCGACGGGTCCTCCTCGAGATTCGTCAACAGTTCATCGGCGGCCCGGTTGATCCGCGCCATGAGCGCGGCGTCTCCCCCTCGATCGGGGTGATGAACGAGCGACAAACGCCGGCGGGCCTCGATGATCTGTGAACGGGACGCACCTACCGGGAGACCGAGGAGGTGCTGATTCTCCGACATCGTCACCGCGGTGCACCGCCGGCATGACGCGTATCCGCGGGATCGTGGGCCCATTGCGCCTGAACTCCCCACCCATCATCGAACACGACGTCGGAGAGCGGCTTGCGACGTACGGGACCATGGGCGCCGCGTGGTTTGCCCAAAGTGATACAAGCCGACAGTGCGACCTCGTCCGGGATGTCGAGCAGGACCCGTAGTTCTGCTTCGACCCCTTGATGCCACATGGTGAGGGCACCCCCGTAGCCCAATGCGCGCGCGGCCAACAACAGGTTCTGGCAGGCGGGATACACCGAGGCGCCCTCGTAGGGATTCGGGTCGCGATAGCGGACGAGACAGACCAGCACCACGACGGGGACGGACTCGATGTTGTCGACGTACTCCTGCATGGCTCGGGCCTGTCGCGCCTTCGGGGAGTCCGGGTCGAGGCCCGAACCACTCTCGTAGCCGTCCTGGCGCAACTTGGCGCTCCAGCCGCGTCGGAACGAATCCCCGAGCAACGACTTGGCCCGAGCAGCGCGGGGACCGTCGACGAGAGCCAGATAACGAACCGGTTGACGATTCGAGCCACTCGGTGCGCGCGTGGCGTGCCACAAGATCGAGTTCAGATCTTCCGGTGGTATGGGATCCGACGTGTATCGGCGGATGGTGCGAGTGCTCGCCAAACC
>SYCH01000219.1 GCA_005787025.1 Actinomycetota bacterium
AGGTCCTCGTCACCCCAGCCGAGTCGCCGAAGGTTGTTCGTGTAGTTGGGCAAACCCATGTAGGTCGACATGAAGCCGCGAGCGATGGCGCGGGCTTCGGTGGGGTCGGTACTGAAGACCACCGCCTGCTCGGGAGCCAACAACGCGTCGGGGCCCATGGCCGCGCGGGCGATCGGCGTGTGCTCGACGGGAACGAAATACGGGTGCGCCC
Organism: Actinomycetota bacterium; assembly: GCA_005787025.1. Taxonomy (GTDB): domain Bacteria; phylum Actinomycetota; class Acidimicrobiia; order Acidimicrobiales; family Ilumatobacteraceae; genus Casp-actino8. The sequence continues at coordinate 212 of SYCH01000219.1, forward strand.
CCAAGGTGCGCTCGGCGGCCAACTTCAACATCTTCGGCCCGAGGGCCGCGAGACAACGCACCGGCGCCTCGGTGGGTCCGGCCGCGAAGAAGAGACTGCGGTCCATCGCGTCGAGGTAGGACACCATGTTCGAGTACGGCTTGCCGTACGACGCGCCGTGGAATCCCTCGACCGCGGGCTGATGACTGACGCCGATACCGAGCAGGAAACGATCGGGGAACGCCTCGGTGAGGGTTTTCTGACCCGCCGCCATGGTCATCGCCGAGCGGGCGTGCAACGACGCGATACCGGTGGCCATGATCAGTTTCTCGGTGGCCGACAACAAGAGCCCACACGACGCGAACGGTTCACGACCGACCGCTTCGGGCACCCACACGGCACCGAATCCCATGTCCTCGATGGCCGCGGCGGCACGTTGCGCCTCTTTCATCGGCTGCATGTCGAGCTGGAAGGTCCACAGACCCAACTTGCCGAGCGAATTCTTCGTGAGTGTCATGGGGCGAAACTACTCGCCCACCGTGGTCACTCGCTCAACCAGGCGTCGATGAGTTTGCGCGCGATGGAGATGCCCGGAGGAATGTTCGGCAACTCGTCCTTGCGATACCAGTTGGCGTCCATGATCTCCGTGGGATCGCACACGATGTCGCCGCTGATCCACTGGGCACGGAATCCGAGCATCAGGCTGTGCGGGAACGGCCACGGCTGACTGCCCATGTAGCGGACCGATCCGACCTCGACGCCCACTTCCTCGCGCACCTCGCGGATCACCGCACCCTCGAGGGTCTCTCCGGGCTCGACGAAACCGGCCAGACAGCTGTACATCGGCGCGCGGAACTGCACACCACGAGCCAGCAACGCCTCTTGATCCGGGCCGGGTTCCCCGCGCGTCACCAACGTGATCATCGCGGGAGCGAGTCGCGGAAAGCTCATCAGGTTGCAGCGAGGGCATTTCATCGCTCGTTCGTTCGCCGCCATCACCGTGGTCTCGCCGCATCTTCCGCAGAAACGGTGCGTACGGGCCCACTCGACCAACTGGACCGCACGACCGGCCACCAACCAGTCGTCCTCGCTGGCGCGACCGAAGAGACTGAACAGGTCGAGTGCGGCACCGTCGGACGGGTCGCTTCCGTGGGGAACGTCGACACCCCAACATGCGTGACCGTCGAGGGTGCCCAAGAAGTGCACCCCGAAGTCCGGATCGGCGGGCTCGTCGTGCACCCAGACCGAGGCTCCCACCACGTGGAAGTAGCGATGCCCGACGGCGTCGTCGGGGGCGATCGCTCCCGGTTCGAACCGGCTGATGCGGGAAATCGACGTCTCGTGGGGAGAGTTCATGTCTCCGACCTTATGATGTCGCCCATGTCGAATCACAGCCCTCGCACCGTTGTCATCGTCGATGCCGTTCGCACCCCCGTCGGCCGCAAGAACGGTGGACTCTCCACGCTGCATCCCTCCGACCTTCTCGGCCTCGTCCAGAAAGCGCTCATCGATCGCACCGGCATCGATCCGTCCGAGATCGATCAGGTCGTCGGTGGCAACGTCAGCCAAGTCGGCGCACAGTCGTTCAACATCACCCGCACCGCGTGGTTGTCGGCTGGTTTGCCCATGACCACCGCGTGCACCACCGTCGACACCCAGTGCGGTTCCAGCCAGCAGGCCACCAGCCTCGCGGCCTCGCTCATCGCGTCGGGCGTGGTCGACGTCGCCATGGCCTGCGGCGTGGAGTCGATGAGCACCGTTCCGATCGGCAGCAACTCGAACGCGTACACCAAGAACCCTAAGACCAAGGAGTTCGAGTCGCTCGGCAAGGCCGTGAGCAAGAGCTACTTCGAACATTTCGAATTCACGTCGCAGTTCGAGGGTGCCGAGCGCATCGCCGACAAGTGGAACATCACCCGCGCCGACACCGACGCGTTCGGTCTCGAGTCGCAGCAGCGCGCGGCCCGCGCGTGGGCCGAGGATCGTTTCGCCGGCCAGTACATCGCGGTCGACGCCCCCGATCTCGGTGACGACGGCAAGCCCACCGGCACCACCCACCGCGTCGCGCGCGACGAGGGCATCCGCGAGACCACCCTCGAGAAGTTGCAGACGCTCAACCCGGTGGCTCGCGAGAACGGCGTTCACACCGCGGGCAACTCGTCGCAGATCAGCGACGGCGCCGGTGCCGTCTTGATGATGACGCTGGAGAAGGCCAACGAGCTCGGCCTGAAGCCGCGCGCCAAGGTGGTCGACAGCTGTCTCGTGGGCGTGGACCCGGTGCTGATGCTCACCGGTCCCATCGACGCCACGCAGCGTTTGCTCGAGCGCAACGACCTCACGATCGATCAGATCGACACCTTCGAGATCAACGAGGCCTTCGCCTCGGTCGTGTTGGCTTGGGCCAAGGAGCTCGGTGCCGATCTGGCCAAGACCAACCCCAACGGTGGCGCGGTGGCCCTCGGCCACCCGCTCGGAGGCACTGGCGTGATCCTCACCACCAAGGCGCTCTACGAACTCGAGCGCACCGGCGGCAAGTACGGCATCATCTCGATGTGCTGCGGTGGTGGTCTCGGTACCGGCACCCTCATCGAACGCATCTGACCACGTCGATGCGGACGTCGATCCGCCCACCCCACCGGATGTTCCACGGATCTCGACTCATGCCGTCGTTCATCGTGTCGGCGGTGCTCGGGTCGGCGGCGTTCCTGTTCGGCTGTGGTTCGCCGGATGTCGAACTGCCGGCCAATGCCAACGCCGTCGTCGAGCGTGTGGTCGATGGTGACACCATCGAGGTGACCATCGACGGACGTGGCGACACCGTCAGACTCATCGGCATCGACACGCCCGAGACGAAGAAGCCCGACACACCCATCGAGTGTTACGGCCCCGAGGCGTCGGCCCGACTGACCGAACTGCTTCCGCCCGGCACTCCCGTCCGTCTCGAACGTGACATCGATTCGCGCGACAAGTTCGGACGTCTCTTGGCCTACGTCCATCGCGAGCCCGACGACCTCTTCGTCAACGCCCTGCTCATCGACGAGGGCCTGGCTCGCCCCTACCCCTACGAACCCAACACGACCTACGCCGATCAGTTCGCCGCGGCCGCCGAGACCGCGCGCACGAACGGCATCGGCCTGTGGTCCGCGTGTCCCGACGAGTCCTCTCCCTGAGCCGACCCCCCACACACATCGTCGTGCGGGTCGCGCCGGTATCGTGTCGACGTGGGCGACAACGTGAGCGACACCCTGGCCGAGCGACTCGGATACGACGCGAACACCAAGTTGGTCATCATCTCGTGCGACGATCTCGGCTCGTGCCATGCCGCGAACCTTGGCGTCTATTCGGCCATCCGCGATGGTGTCGCCACCTGTGCCTCGGTCATGGTGCCCGCGCCCTGGGCGCGACATGCAGCCACCTTGTACGCCGGCGAGGACGTGGGCGTGCACATCACCCTCAACGCCGAGCACCCGCTGTACCGCTGGGGACCCATCACCCACGCACCGTCACTGTTGTCGGGTGACGGTGGATTCCCGCGCAGCGTCGACGATCTCTGGGAACACGCCGATCCGGCCGAGGTGTTGCGCGAGTGCCGTGCCCAGATCGAACGGGCCATCGCGTGGGGCTTCGACGTGTCCCACCTCGCTCCGCATCTCAGCGTCATCACGTTGCGTCCGGAGTTCTTCGACATCTACCTCGAGATGGCCATCGAGTTTCGTTTGCCCATTCGTCTGCCGTCGACCCTCACCTCCGAGCAGGCCGGATTTCCGTTCCGCTCGTTGGCCGCCGACGAGGGAATCGTCTTCCCCGATCACTTCGATCACGACTGGCGGGCCGGCAGTCGCGAACGCGTTTATTCGGCCATTCGCGAGTTGAGGCCCGGGGTCACCGAGATCCACATCCAGCCCAGCGTGGACACCCCCGAGGTGCGAGCCCTCACCGAGGACGCCGCGCAGTGGATCGACGACCTCGATCTGGCCGTGAACGACTCCGTGTTGCGTGGTCTGCTGAAAGAATCAGGCGCGGTTCTCATCGGCTACCGCGAACTTCGTGACGCCATGCGGCGCGGCTGAACCCGCGCGTCAGCCCGCCAGCAATCGGGCGATCACCTCGGCGGCGCGACCGCTCGACAACGCGTCGAACAACGGCCCGGTCGGACCGGTGATCTTCAACTTGCCGCGCATGAACGCCACGGTGGGGTCCATGCCGGCATCGGCCTTGGCGATGGTGGCCACGGTGTCGGCATCGTCGGGTCCGTCGAGGCGCTCGTCGCTCTTGCCCATCACGACCCGGAACTGAATGGTGCGCGTGTCACTCACGGCGTCGCCCCCACGGTCTCGGGGCTGACGAGACGACCGGGGCGGGACACCCCCGCCGGCAAGACCGTCACGACGGTGATTCCCGCGAACAAGTCGGTCTCCACGTCGTCGTCGGTGGGTCCCCCCACGGTCGAACGAGCCAGGATCCAGTCCTCCCACGGGTACACCTCGCTCAATTGATCGTCGTCGAGCCCGAACCACCACGACTCCGTGGGATCGACCTGGGTGGCGTGCGCGCGCAACGCCCCGGATCGCGCCGACATGTGCGAGGCCACGTACGTGCGCGTGGTGATGCGTTCATCGTGCGACGGGCGATTCAGCCAACGCTCGTCGTAGGGCGAGGAACCGTTCAGCCGCAACATGGCCTCGTGCACCGCCACCAATCGGGTGCGCGACCATGCCGAGTAGTACATCTTCGACGGCTGCCACACCGGACCCGCCCACGGATACCACGTGGGGTCACCGGCGCGAGCGAAGGCCACCACCGAGATCTCGTGCACCTTCACGTGATCGGGGTGCGGATAACCGCGTTGATCGTCGCCGTAGGTGATGAGGATCTGTGGACGGGCTCGTCGGATGACGGTCACCAAGCGTCCCACGGCCTCGTCGAGGTCGGCCTGATGGAAACAATCCGGATGCTCGTTCGCCGGCGAGTCCAACATGCCCGAATCTCGGTAACCGAGCATCACGACCTCGTCGAAGCCGATGATGGCCGCCGACTCGGCCAATTCGCGCGGCCGGAGGCGTGCCAGCGCCGCTTTCACCCCGGCGTCGTCCAGCCCGGCCAGGATGCCGCCCGGTTCGCGCAGCGCCGGGTTCTGTAGATCGCCCTCCTCACCGCCGGTGCAGCAGACCAGCACGGTGCGCACTCCGAGGTCGTGATACATCGCCAACGTGGGCGCACCCTTGGACGCCTCGTCATCGGGATGCGCGTGCACCGTGAGGATGCACAGGTCCGTCGCCGACGTCATGCAACCACGCTAGTTCGCCCGAGCGAACCCGCCCCATCCGTCGCCACCCCTAACATGAACTCATGCGCCGATTCGCTCTGTCGACCACCGTTGGTTTCATCGGCGTACTGACGTTGCTCGGTTGCGCCGACGATGGCCGCGACATGGCCCCGCCGCGCGACGGGCAGTCCGAGTCGATCATCGCTCCGGCCGAAACGCCCGCGGTGTTCGACACCGCGGCTCCCGTCGAGTCCGAACCGATGACCCTCTTCGGGCCATGGCTCGACGGCGACAGCATCCCGACCGCGCACACCTGCGCCGGTGTCGGGACTTCTCCGACTCTCAGTTGGACCGGCGTTCCCCTCGGAACCGTTTCGCTCGCCGTCGTCATGCTCGACACCACCGACACCACGGTGGACGCCGTCGGTCGGGCGCATTGGGTCGTCATCGGGATCGACCCGTCGGTCACCGGCGTCGACTCCGCCGGGCTTCCCGGCGGGGCGTTGGTGGCCGCGAACGCCTTCGGAACGCCCCAAGCGCCCGAGTTGGCGTGGCGCGCCCCCTGCCCCCCGGCGGCCGAGGTCCACACCTACGTGTTCGAAGTCCATGCTCTCGACCAGCAGATCGAACTGCCTCCCGAGACCCCGGCGGCCGACATGGTCCGGGCCATCGATTTCGCCACCATCGCCACGGCCAGCCTCTCCGGCACCGTCATGGCCATCTGACGACCCGAACTCAGGTCCACCCGGCCGCGTCGACCAAGACGTCCGCGGTGCCGAACACACTCAAACACACGTGACCGCTCGACGACACCGACGCCAACACCGAGTTCGGAATCGTCTGACCATCCGAGAAATTCAGATTCGACGCGTCCGGCACCGGAGTCGACAACGAATCACACGGGAACACCGTC
>SYCH01000220.1 GCA_005787025.1 Actinomycetota bacterium
GGGGACCGTGTTGTTCGCCGTGGATCATCATCGAGGCTCGGAGGAGAATCAACCGGGTTGGGAGTGGCACGATCCGACCTTGGTCGACCCGGCGGTGGGCAAGATGGACACGCTGCCGTTCTTCCGACGCACGGTTCACGAAGCCGGACTCGAGGAGCACGTCATCGCCGTGGTGGGTCAATCACCCAACGTGGCCCGACGATGGACGACTCCGCTGGCGTTCCTGTTCATCGACGGCGGTCACGGTATCGAGCCGGCGCGTTTGGATCACGAACTGTGGACTCCGCACGTCGCACCCGGGGGAACACTGGCGATTCACGACGTGTTCCCCGATCCGGCCGACGGTGGTCGTCCACCCTACGAGCAGATTTATCTGCCGGCGGTGCGGTCGGGGCGTTTCGTCGAGACCTCGGCCACCGGAAGTTTGCGCATCCTGCGTCGCGTGGCCTGAGTCGAGTTGGCGGATCAACGCGGGCGTTGTGACGCGCGGAGGCCGGCCCAGGCCAGATCGCTCACTTGCTTCGCGATCAACTCGGGGTCGAAGTCACCACCCAGACGAATGAGTCGCCGCGAGACACCTTCGGACAGCCCGACGATGGCGTGAGCCAACGTGCGTCGATGTTCGGCGTCGACATCGGCGGTGATGAGCGGTTCGATGACGTCGGCGATCATCGATGTGAAGCGACCGGCCGCTTCGCTGAACTCGGCGTCGCGACGCGAACCACCTCCGAAGAGCAACTGGAACGCGTCGTTGTCCTCGTGAACCCACTGGAAGTAGGCGATGAATCCCAACTCGGTGCGTCGTCGACCCTCGGTGGCGGCGATGCGCGGATCGGTGACCGCGGTGAGCAGACGCGCCCCGGCCTCCTCGATGAGGGCGAGGTACAACTCACGCTTCGATGCGAAGTGTTGATACAGAACGGGCTTGGTGATTCCGGCGGCGTCGGCCACGTCGTTCATCGACGTCTGGTGGTAACCCTGTCGGGCGAACACGTCCATCGCGACGGTCAACAGTTGTTCGCGTCGCTCGGCGGCCGGCAATCTCATCGACATCACCCGACACCGTACTCGCCGACCGACAACACCACCGATGGCCGGAATCAGATACCTCGGGATCGGTCGTCCTTCTCGGCGGCCTTCACGGCGTAGCCGAGCACGATGGCCGGAGCGAGCAGGATCGATCCCAGAACCAACGACACCGTGATGGACGTGACGATCGGACCCTTGAAACCGAACGCGAAAGCCATCACGAACAGTGCGATGGCCACCGCGTAGAGCAGATATCCGATTCGGTTGGCCAGCAGAGTCCACTTGGCGATACGGGCTCGGCGCTCGCGGACCGGATCGGACGACGGAGTGTTCACCCCTGCACAATGCTGCACGGACGACGGCCCGTGCCAATCCTGACGATTACGGTGATCGCGTGGCTGTTCACCTGACATGGAACGCAGACGTCTGCTCCATTCGCATCGATCGTCCGGACAAGCGCAACGCCGTCGATTTGGCGACGTTGCACGAGATCGCCGCCGCGCAATCGGAGGCCGCCGCGAAAAGCGCGCGGGTGATCGTGCTCTCGGGTGAACCACCGGCTTTCTGCAGCGGTGCGGATTTGGGTGGCGTCGAGTTGGGGGAGTTCACCGACACCCTTCTGTCGGTACTGCGTGGCTTCGGCGAGTTGGGCGGCATCACCCTGGCCGCGGTCGAAGGGGCCGCACTGGGAGCAGGTTCGCAGTTGGCCGCCGCCTGCGATCTGCGCATGGCGTCGGCGAACGCCCGATTCGGAGTGCCGGCCGCGAAGCTGGGTCTGGCCGTCGACACGTGGACCGTGGCCCGTCTCGGCCGTGAAGCCGGCTGGAGTGTCGCGCGTCGGATGCTGATCACCGGCGAAGCCATCACCGCCGCCGATTTGTTGGGCGGTTTCGTCCACCGACTCGGTGCGTGGAGCGAGGCCATGGAGTGGGCCGAGGAACTGAGTGCGGTGGCGCCGCTGACGGTGAAGGCGCACAAGCTGGCCCTCGAGCGCCTGTTCTCGTTGGTGGCCGATGGCGCGGAGAATCCGTCGATCGACGAGGTGGACCGAGCGCGATTGGCGGCTTGGGAGAGCGATGACGCCGTCGAGGGACGAGCCGCGTTCATGGAGAAGCGAGTGCCACGTTTCCGTGGCGAGTGAAGAACGTTACGCGCGTCGACGATCGCGCGATCGCACGGAGAAGTAGACCCGCACGAAGATGATCGCCATGCCGCCGAGCATGATGCCGAACAATGTCAACTGTTGCCAACCACCGCGATCACCGGGGCTGGTGGGCTCGCGACCACAACCGGGCAACGGATTGGAACTGATGCAGGTGGTCAGGTCCCGTTCGAGGTCCAGGAAATCGTTGACCGTGTCGGGCGTGACGGGAATCGACGTCGGGGATTCCGGAACGGTCGGGTCCGGCGGCGTCGACGCCGACACGGCGGGGGGGCTGACGGACATCACCAGCAGAGCGATCACGATCGAGACAGCGGGGGAAGTGAACGTCACGTCCTCATCGTTCCACGCGCGCGAGCCGAACCCTCAGTTGGTGGTGCGGACTACGCTGTGACAGTGACCTCGCGCAGCACCGTTCTCGTCGTCGACTTCGGTGCCCAATACGCCCAACTCATCGCCCGCCGGGTGCGCGAGCACCGCGTCTACTCCGAGATCGTCCCCCATTCCATGTCGGCATCCGCAATGGCGGCGAAGTCGCCAACGGCCATCATCCTGTCGGGCGGGCCCAAGAGCGTCCACGTGGATGGTGCTCCCGCGCTCGACCCCGCGGTGTACGACCTCGGGGTGCCCATCCTGGGCATCTGTTACGGCGCGCAGTTGATCGCCCACCAACTTGGCGGCGAGGTGGGGCGCGGGTCGCGCGGTGAGTACGGCCGCACGCACATGTCGCGCATCCCCGGATCGGATTCCGCCTTGCTGGTGGGCGACATCCCCGCCGAACAGGACGTGTGGATGAGCCACTTCGACGCCATCTCGCGGGTTCCCGACGGTTTCGTGGCCACGGCCAGCACCCCCGACGCACCGGTGGCCGTGCTCGAGAATCCCGTTCGTCGCATCTGGGGCGTGCAGTATCACCCCGAGGTGGTGCATTCGCCCTTCGGTGCCGACGTGTTGCGTCGTTTCCTGCACGATCTGGCCGCCTGCGACACGTCGTGGACCATGGGCTCGGTCATCGACGAGCAGGTGGCCCTCGTGCGCGAGCAGGTGGGCGGCAAGCGCGTCATCTGCGGACTGTCCGGCGGTGTGGATTCGGCGGTGGCGGCCGCCCTCGTGCACAAGGCCATCGGCGCGCAACTCACCTGTGTCTACGTCGACACCGGTTTGATGCGCAAGAACGAGAGCGACCAGGTGGTCGAGACGTTCAAGCGCAACCTGGGCATCGAACTGATCCACGTCGACGCCGGCGCGCAGTTCTTCGAGCGTTTGAAGGGCGTCACCGAACCCGAGACCAAACGCAAGATCATCGGTGAGTTGTTCGTGCGCGTGTTCGAACAACACACCGGCGGTGTCACCGACGCCGAGTTCCTGGTGCAGGGAACCTTGTACCCCGACGTCATCGAGAGCGGTGGCAGCGACGGCACGGCGGCGGTCATCAAGAGCCACCACAACGTGGGTGGACTGCCCGAGGACATGACGTTGCGCTTGGTCGAACCGTTGCGCTCGTTGTTCAAGGACGAGGTGCGTCGTCTCGGGCTCGAATTGGGACTGCCCGACGAGATCGTCTGGCGACAGCCGTTTCCGGGACCCGGCCTGGGCGTGCGCATCATCGGTGAGGTGACCCCCGACAAGGTGGCGTTGCTGCAGGACGCCGATTTCATCGTGCGCGAGGAGATTCGTCTGGCCGGCTTGGAGCGCGACATATGGCAGGCCTTCGCCGTGCTTCCCGACATTCGCTCTGTCGGTGTGATGGGCGACGAGCGCACCTACGCCCACCCCATCATCATTCGGGCCGTCACCAGCGACGATGCCATGACCGCCGATTGGGCTCGCCTGCCCTACGACCTGCTGGAGCGCTTGGCTAGTCGCATCATCAACGAGGTCCCCGGGGTGAACCGGGTGGCCTACGACATCACGTCGAAGCCCCCCGGGACAATCGAATGGGAATGAGATCGTCGAACACGAATGGGAATGAGATCGTCGAACACGAATGGGAATGAGATCGTCTGCGATCGCGGAACTGATTTTACCCTCTGAACAGGTGCGATGACCGCCCCGTCACCCTGCTGACTAGCCTCTCGGGGGTCATGTCGGACCTCTCGTCGCCCTCCCGCTCCTGGCGTCTGGCCGTGGCCGTCACCACGGGTGTGGCGTTGCTCGCCGGGGCCGTGGTGTGGAGTGGTCCGGTGGCCGCCGATTCCGTCGACGACGCCCGGCGCAAGGTGAACGAGATGGCCGATCGTCTCGAGGCCGCCGAGGAAGAGGTCGACCGACTGAGCGAGGAATTGCGCGTGGCCGAGGACGACAAGGCGCGACTCGACCTCGAGATCGCCGAGGCCGAAGTGGTGATCACCGCGATGGAGACCGAGGTCGGTGGTCTTCAGGCTCAGATGTCGGACCTGGCCGTGCAGGCGTTCGTGGGCGGCGGCGGGGGAGGCAGCCTGACCGGACTGCTCGCTCCGGGCGCCGGACCGAACGAGGCGGTGCAACGGCAGTACCTCACCGAGATGGCGCTGAATCTCGGTTCGGCGAACTCGGATCAATTGGACGCGCTCATCGACGACCTGGGCGACAAGAAAGCCGAACTCGAACGGGATCGAACCAACGCCGAGGAACTGGCCACGCGCATTCAGGAGAGCCAACGCGAAGCGGCCGACAAGATCGAGGAGTACACCGCGCTGAAGGCCAAGGCCGAACGAGAACTCGGTGACGCGCTGGCCAAGGAACGCGCGCGTCGCGCCGCGGCCGCCGCGGCCGCCGCTCGCGCCCAGGCCAACGCCTTGGCGGCCAGTCGGGCGTCCGGCTCGCCCGCATCGAACACGAACTCGTCGTCGGGCGGGACCAACGTTTCGCGCCCCCGGTTCGATCCGTCCAGCATTCCGGCCAGTAGTTCGCGGGGGGCCATGGCCGTGGCCGCGGCTCGCAGCCAGATCGGCGTGAAGTACGTGAAGAACGCCGCCACCGAGAACGAAGCCTTCGACTGTTCGGGTCTCACCATGTGGGCCTGGCAACAAGCCGGGGTCTCCTTGCCGCATCAATCTCGTCGACAGTTCTCCTCGTCACCGCGCATCCCGGTGGAGTACATCGAGCCCGGAGATCTGATCTTCTTCTACAACCCCATCACCCATGTCGGCATCTACGTCGGCGACGGCATGATGGTCGATGCTCCCGGTGTCGGACGCTCGGTGCGATTGACCGCGGTCAGTTGGAACAAGGTGGTCGGGGTCACCCGTCCGGGCTGAACGCCCGTCATGATCACCCACTACGGTCTCCGTTCGGGGGACAGGGCATGAGCGTTCAGGGCATCGACGTCGACAAGGTGAGCACCTGGCTCGTCGACAACATCGCCGGTGCCCGAGCGCCTTTCTCGTTCGATCTCATCGCCGGTGGCCGGTCGAACCTGACGTATCGCGTCACCGACGCCGACGGCACTCGTTTCGTGCTTCGTCGACCACCGTTGGGTCACGTGTTGGCCACGGCCCACGACATGGCGCGCGAGTTCCGCATCATCGCCGCCGTCGGCTCCACCGTGGTTCCCGTGCCCCGTGCGTTGGGCCTGTGCACCGACGAGAGCGTGAACGGCGCCAACTTCTACGTGATGGGTTTCGTGGACGGCGTGGTGCTCGACAGCGCCGACAAGGCCGCGGCGCTCCCCACCGAGCTACGGCCGGCCGCGGCGCACCATCTCGTCGACGTCCTGGCCGACCTGCACGCCGTCGACGTGGACGACGTCGGACTCGGTGATCTGGCGCGTCGCGATGGCTACATCGAACGCCAGCTGAAGCGGTGGAGCACGCAATGGGAGAACTCCAAGACGCGCGACCTTCCCGAGATCGACGAGGTGGTGCGACGGTTGAGTGCCCATCTTCCCCGTCAACAAGGAGTCGTGATCGCGCACGGTGACTTCCGCTTCGGCAACTGTCTCACCGATGTGTCGTCCGGTCGCATCGCGGCGGTGCTCGACTGGGAACTGTGCACGTTGGGCGATCCGCTGGCGGACCTCGGGTATCTCGGTGTGTACTGGAGTGACGGCCCGTCGAACGCGTTGCGGGCCAACGACCCCACCCCGGCGGGAGGCTTCCCTCCCTATCGGGATCTGGTCGAGCGATACGCCGGCAACACCGGTCGCGACGTGTCGGCCGTCGACTACTACGTCGCCTTCTCGTGTTGGCGCCTGGCGGTCATCAGCGAAGGTGTCTACGCCCGTTATCTGCACGGCGCAATGGGCCAGCAAGAGGGGATCGACCTGTCCACCATGAAGATGGGAACCGAGGGCCTGGTCCAACGGGCCCTGGAAGCGGCGAGGAGCCTGACATGAGCACGAACGTCTTGAACGGATGGACCAAAGGGTCCTTCACCGCGGCGGGCATCACCCACGACAC
>SYCH01000221.1 GCA_005787025.1 Actinomycetota bacterium
ACCGCGAACGGCATCGGAATCAGACGTTCGAGGTCTCCATGCGCATCGCCGCTTCGTTGATCGACGTCGTCCCGAGCGCGGATGTTCGACCGATCCTGTGCATCGGTGATTCGACCACCAACGCCGGCGATCCGCTGAGCGCCCTCGATGCTCTCGCGCTCGCCACCCCCCACGACCATCCCACTCCGGAGGCCTCGGACTCCCCCGACCCGACCGCCGTGCTCGCACGCATCGTTCTGACCGGAAGGGTCGACGCATCCATCTCGTCGATTCTCCGATCACTCACCCCCACGTCGGGCGCGGGCGTCGTCATCGCCTGCGAGCCGATCGAGGTGACGGTCCCTCGAGGTTGGCTGTCGGTGTCGTGTCCGAGCCTCGACGACTTCGAACGACGTTGGCCCGACTTCGTGCGCATGGCGAATCGCGGGAACTGACATGACCAGCGAGTGGCCACGCACCACACCGAGCTCGCGCCCACTCGCCACCGCCGTGCTGGGTGGCACCTCGGTCGCTCTCGCGGTCTCGTTCTCGCGGGTCTTCGAATACTGGGAGTACCTGACACCGCTGGTGAGTGTGGCGGTGCTCGCGCATCTGATCGCATTCCTGATGCGCCAACGACCGATCCCGACTTCGGTCTCGATCATGATTCAGATCGCGTTCGTGTACGTGCTCAATACGTGGATGCACGTTCGCGACACCCTCTGGTACGGCATTCCCCTCGGGCGAACGTGGTCGGAGATCTCGACCCGAATCGGTGATTCGTCCGAGTTGCTGGGCGATGTCAGGCCGCCACTCGAGTTCGCCACCGGATTCGGATTGGTGGCCGGATTCTCCGTCGGCATGGCCGCGATACTCGCCGACGCCTTCGCGTTCCGTGCCGCCGGCCGTGGCGAAGCATTGGTTCCGTCCTCGGTGGTCTTCGCCGTGGTCTCCATCGTCGGCGAAGATCGCCACCGCTTACTCGTCACCACCGTTTGGCTGGTCACGGCGATCGTCGCGGTGGCCCACCTGCGACGCCAGGACTCCCCGACGGATCGCACCACGGCCGGACAACGAACCCGAGCGTCGGCGGCGACCGCTGCCACGGCGGTGGTCGTCGCCATGCTGGCCGCGTGGGTCGGACCGCGGATTCCCGGCGCCGAATCCGAGCCATTTATCGGGCGCGACACGGACCGCGGACGGATCGTCGAGCCCTTGGTCGACATTCGGGGCCAACTCGGGGATCGCTCGGACACCGTGCTCTTCAACGTCACCGCCGATCGACCCTCCTATTGGAAGCTCACCTCGCTCGCCGAGTTCGACGGGGCGACGTGGGGAATCGCCGAGGACGAGCTGGACACGGCGGGAGGTCGGCTGGGGGGAAGTTTCGATGCGAGCTCGACGTGGACGGTGACCCAGACCTTCACGATCGAGAATCTGCGCGGCACGATGGCGCCGGCCGCGTACGAGGCCACGGAACTGCGGGCCGCGTCGCGCAGCCTGTATTACGCCCTCGAATCGGGAACGCTGCTGGTGAACGGCGAAGAACTCGGTCCCTCGGATTCGTACACCATCGTGTCGGAGGTGAGCGATCCGGCCACTCCCCTGCTGGAGTTCCTGACGTCATTGTCTCCGCCTTCGTCCAAATACCTCGACCTTCCCGACATCGAGGAAATGAACGATCTGGGCGACCTGGCCCGCGACATCACGGCCGATTCAGATTCCGGGTATCGAGCCGCCATCGATCTCCAGAACTACTTCCGGACGAACTTCGTCTACTCGCTCGACGTTCCCGCCCTCGGCGGTGAACGGGCGCACCTCGACTTCATCGCGCGGGGATCGGGATACTGCGAGCAGTTCGCCTCGACTTTTGCAGCCATGGCCAGATCCATCGGCCTACCCGCTCGGGTGGCGATCGGCTTCACACCGGGCACGGACAACGGAAACGGCACGTTCACTGTGCGCAGTCAGCACGCTCACGCCTGGCCGGAGGTCTGGTTCGATGGTTTGGGTTGGTTGCTGTTCGAGCCGACACCCGGACGTGGCGCGCCGGATCGTGGCTACACCGGAGTCGAACCCCAACAGGACGACTCCACCCCGGCCACGGGCGAGACGACCACGACCACGTCACCGACACCCGTAGGCCCCTCTACCACGGTCTCCGCGAGCACGGGCACACCAACGACGGTTCTCGGGGCGGCCGACGGTGACTCCGACACGGCGACGTCGGGTTCGGGGCCTGAAGCCTCGACCTTGTTGTTGTTCATCATCGTGTTGGCGGTCCTCGCCTGGCCCGTCGTGATCCGCTGGATCGTCTGGCGCGGCGCGCGGCGCAACACCACTCCTGACGTGCTCGTCCTATGGCGGCGACTGCTCGCCGAAGAGGGTTTCACGAGTGGCCCCGACCTCACCCCCGCCGAAATCGCCCGGCGTCTGAACGCATCGGCGATCGATCGACGAGATGACATCGATGACACCGACATCGCCGGCACCGAAATCGTCGGACGTCTCGCCACGGCCGTCGAGAAACTGCTCTTCGCCGAACGATCACCGTCACCCGAGGACTTCGACGAACTCATCGACGGGGTCGAGCGTCGGGTCGCGTCGCATCGACCCCGTCGCCACCGCTTCGCGCGACATCTCTTACCGGGCGTCGCACTCCGAGTGGCCGGCTTGCGCGGACCGCGATGATCGCCGCTCGCGCGGACCGGGATGATCTCCGCTCGCGCGGACTAGCGACGAGGGCCGCTCGCGCGGACTAGCGACGAGGGCCGCTCGCGCGGACTTTGCGAATCGCCCCGGCCACGTCTTGGAGACCGGCCTTGCCCATCGCACGAGCGTTGCGCTC